>CBDURU010000040.1:0-25653 GCA_965369865.1 uncultured bacterium
CATTCGACGCACTGCCGTGCTGTTCTACGGTTTTTTTATTCGACGCACTTCCATTCGACGCACTGCCGTGCCGTTCTACGGTTTTTTTCATTTCTCACTTTTATCTTAATCATCCGGAAACCTGTAAGTCCATCCCCATCTCATTGGATGTCTCTGATTTTCGCGGTACACTTTCATCATGGACTTCGATTGGGACCTTGCCCCCGCACCCGAACGTTTTCGATGCCTGTTTAAAGGACAGGCACTTGCACACCTCGATGAATTTGTACTGTCCTGGCGATACGGGGACCACCCGATTTCCTGGGGTGAAACTACCGCGGTATTTGAAATCCGTATTGAGGAGGGTCATGCGGTCCTGTTCAGGCTTCACGCTCCCGGCGAAAGGATCCCGGCACGGATCGAGGTGGATATTTCTGAATCGGTGCGGTGCGGAATCTCATATGAATTCTTAGAAAGTCTCTGGTGTGAACTTGCCGTGATAGGTAATGCAACTGAGAACGCCCACGCACCGCTTGTGGTTTCCCTTGGAAAATTTTCAAGGGGCGACCGCAAGGTGTTTCTCGCTTACGCCCTGAATATCGCACGTCAGATCGCGATTCCACGGGATGATTACAAAACAGGCTGAAATTCCCTGAAATTTGTGGCAGCCATGCCGGAAATTGAACTTGCATATAATCGAACCAGTATTACTATTCCCATCCCGGATTCTAAAGCGGTACGTACACTTCTTCCGAAACCGATAAAGGCAATCGACGATCCACAAGGCTCGTATCTTCGTAACCTTGAAACTCCTCTCGGGGGTCTTCCGCTCGGTAACCTTGCCAGAAATAATTCTAAGGAAGTACTGATCCTTGTTCCCGACCATACAAGGGTGTCGGGAATCGAGCGATCGCTGCCGTGGCTGCTCGATAAGCTCAACGGGTTCGGGGTGCCGGATGAAAAAATTACAATCCTTGTGGCACTGGGATCGCATAAAAAACCTTCCGACACGGTCCTGAGACAGACAATCGGGAACGTTTTTAAAAGAGTTAAGGTTGAACTTCATGATACAAATGGACCTGTCACAGATTATGGAAAAACCGGGATGGGAACTCCGGTCAGGATCAACGCAAAGCTTGCGGAAGCGGGCCTGATCATCCTCTGTACTAACTGTGTGCATCACTACTTCGCGGGATATGGCGGGGGAAGAAAATTAATTCTTCCAGGGGTCTCGACACTTGATACGATCGCCAGGAATCACTCGCTGACATTTCATGAGTCGGACGAACATGGCGGTGGGCGTCATCCCGGTGTACGATCGGGTAGTCTCAATGGGAATCCGGTTCACGAGGACATGCTGGAAGCGGTGCGCATGGTCCTGAATGGCAAAGCCCATTTTACGATAATTTCGGTGCTCACACCCGACAGGGAATTCGGTTATTTTTTCACCGGCGATTTCGACCGGGCCCACAAGCTGGCCTGCAAGGTGGTTGATGATCACAACATGGTCGATCTCCCGCATGGAGAAGCCGACCTGGTGCTCGCATCGGCCGGCGGTTATCCCAGGGACATGAACGTAGTCCAGGCTCATAAGGCAATGGACAACGCCGCGCACGCTTTAAAACCCGGGGGAACGCTTTTACTCATGATGGCCTGCCCTGACGGGTATGGCAACCCGGCGATTGAGGAATTCGCGCAATGGGATCTGGATACCATCAAAGCGAAGCTTAATGAAAATTACGCCGTGAATGGCCAGACAGTCTATGCGATCAAGGAAAAAACGGGTAAATTCAGGATCGTCGCGATGTCTGAGCTTCCGGTTGAATTTCTTGAAAAGGTCGGACTGATCCCGGCTGAAAATGTTAACCGGGCAATTGAGCTGATCAGTGATTCGGTTAAGAAGGCTGAAATTATATACCACATCCCCCGTGCCGACCTGACTGTCCCGAAGTTATAGTCCGAAATTACACAAATCCCGATTTCATTTTTGTCCAATATCAAATTTCTACCAATGGTTTAAAGCAAGGATTTCCCCTACGTGCCGTTAGCTTCCAGCTATCGGATAGCAAGTACCGACTGCATCCTGCAGTTGGGTTTTTGGGTTGAAAATCGCCACCATCTCATTCGAAAAACCAGCAAAACGTGCAGACCTCCACCTGTAAAATGTGATCTGGCCGCCCGGATGCCTTATCCTACGGGCTAACCTTGTCCAAAATCAGATTATCTTGGACAGCAGTATCCCGATTTCATTTTCGTTGAAGCCCATGTTTCAGCACCAACAAGCTCGTCCGACTGGCGTCGAACTTCGCATGTTGGCGGCACCCATGGTCTGTGATACCATGTCCTTCCTTAATTTATTCGAAGGACTTCACTCACCATGCCCGATTACGAATACTTCGACAATTCCTATCCCGGCCTCCTTATCGAAAATTTCCAGAACCAGCCCACCATGCGTTTCTTCGGCGCCTTAATTACCGACCTCAGGCCGGGTTACTGCGAGGTCACCCTCCCCTGGCGTAAGGAATTCACACAGCAGTCGGACGCGGTGCACGGCGGGATACTCGCGACAATCGCCGACAACGCGGGCGGATACGCGGCGTGGACACTCGAACCGAACGACGCGAACATGCTCGCGGTCGAGTTCAAGATCAATCTGATTTCTGCGGCTAAAGGCGATCCGATTATCGCGAGAGGGCATGTGGTGAAGCATGGAAAATCACTGTCGGTTTCAAAGATCGATATTTACTCGGTCGAGGACGGTGAAGAGGTCCTCTGCGCGATCATGCAGCAGACTTTAATGTGTCTGAGGGGGTAGTGGATTACCGGGAAAATTCAGAATCATCAGGGAGGTCCATCATGGCAACAGGAAAGTTTAATCACCGATCGGGTTTCTTCCGTTTTAACCTGTCAGCGGTAATTCTGATAACCTTACTCCCCCTCCTGCTCGGCTGCCGTGGTCCCAGCCCGCTGCAGACTTTATATAAATTTGATGTAGCCTGTATGAGACAAGATCGGGATGAAGCTAAAAAATACTGCACCACCCGGTACATCGAGGAGAGACTTAAGCCCGGAGATCATCTGGGAGGTATGGGCATATCATGTGGGGTATTTGTACCGGCCCCGCCAGAGTATATACCATCGTATTCTGAATTCAAAGATGACTTTTCAGTATCTATCGTAGGTAACACAGCGAGGCTTGTACGCACGATTGTGGGTCCGAGTGGTGGGGAAGTGGTTTACACGATGATATTCACGGGTAGAGGCTGGAAACTTGATAGTATGAAATTTGAGTGAAATATTTTAGACCTGAGTTACTCAGTAACCACGAAACTCATTTTAAAATCCTCTTATATTTCGCCATCCAAACATATCTTTAATTAAATAATTTATAACTATATATTAAAACCCGCTTACATAACATGGCGCCGTTCATTAATTCCCCTGTTCATACACGATTGGACAGATTTCACAACGTGCAACCTTTATCTTTAATATAGTTCGATTCCTGTTGACAAATATTCCCTCTAATGTTAAATTTCACAAACCGTCTCGGATAAATGAGATTTAATCGGGACCACCGGCATAAAGGCAGGTGGTTAGCTTTTTTGAAGAGCTTTTTCCGATCTCACAACTTATGAATACGGTCAAAATCTGGGAATAATTTCCAGGATATTTTTGACTTTTTTTTGCCCGGTAAGGAGTGCTTTTATATGTTTGATAAATTTAAGGATTGGGAGCGCAACCGTCACGACTACGCCAAAGACTGGCAGAAGCGTACGGGCAGGAAGGTCCTCGGATATTTCTGCACGTATGTTCCCGAAGAAATTCTCTATGCCGCCGGGGTGCTCCCTGTTCGAATTCTCGGCAGCCATGAACCCCAGGACGTGACCGAGCCGCATATTTTCGGAATGTTCTGCCCGTTCTGCCGCGATTGTCTCGCGCAGGGTTTGAAGGGCCGCTACGATTACCTCGACGGCCTTACAATCGCGCAGTCCTGCCTCCACATTCGACAGACATACACATCGTGGGTGAAATATATCCCCATCGATTTCACTTATTACATGCCGCACCCTATGAAACTCCAAAGCCCGCGTGCCCTGCCCTACCTCACCGAAGAAATCAGGGTTTTCAAGAAAGCTGTCGAGGAATGGACCGGACAGGAGATCACCGACGAGAAACTTCAAAACGCGATCGACGTTTACAACGAAAATCGCCGACTGATGCGAGAGATATACGACCTCAGGAAGTCCGAGGATCCGAAGCTTACGGGTGAGGAAGCTATGGAGATGGTTATCTCCAGCCAGATGACCGACAAAGCCGAGCATAATGAAGAATTGAAAAAAGTTCTCGCACAACTGCCGTCGCGTGAAACAGACCGCGACACTGGCACACGCCTTATGATTCTCGGCAGTGAAGATGACGATATCGAATTTCTCAACATGGTTGAGTCATTCGACGCCACTTTTGTAGTTGACGATCACTGCACAGGCTCCCGTTATTTCTGGAACGAGGTAAAACCGAACGGCAACCTCATGCAGGCCATCGCGCAACGTCAAATCGACCGTCCCCCGTGTCCATCCAAGGACTGGGAGGAGCGTACGAGAGTCAAACACATTCTCCAACTCGCTAAGGACTGGGATGTTGAGGGCGCGATTGTAATTCAGCAGAAATTCTGCGACCCGCATGAATTAGATATACCGGCAATTCGTAAAAACCTTGAGGAAAACGGGGTTAAGAACCTGTTCCTCGAGTTTGATGTAACAGTACCCATCGGGCAGTTTAAAGTCCGGGTCGAGGCGTTCCTCGAGATGATCAGCAAAGAAGATTTATTTGATTGATTGGAGAAGATCGATGGCTACCAAGGAATTATATAAAACCAAACCTCTTGAATGCTGGAACAAGGCAAAAGAGATAAGGAACAACTACTACCTGGACTATGCCAAGGCGCATGAGAAGGGCGGGCTGAGATGGTGCGGCGGGGCCTGGAGTTTCGGGGCTATTCCAGAAGGCCTCGGTGATGATGTCTACAGCATCACCGGCGAGCCTTATGCGGCCTCTGTCGCTTATAACAGGGATTTCGCCATGAAGTGCATGGAGGCGACCGAGCGAGTGGGCTATGCACGCGATCTCTGCTCCTACATGCGCAATTACTGGGGATCGATCATCCTCAATAAATACCTTTGGGGCGGCAAGTTCCCGAAGCCGGACTTCATCTGGCAGGATCACATCTGCTGCTCTCACGCCAAGTGGTACCAGGTGGTCAGCGATCTCGAGGGCGGCCTTCCGAACTTCACCATCGATGTCACCGTAGGGCCTTACAACGAACTTACTCAGAATAGGGTAGATTACGTCGTTGGACAGATGCACGACGGGATCGAGTGGCTTGAGAAGATCACGGGGCGGACCTACGACGATGAGAAGCTGATCGAGGCGGTTAAGAACGATTTCCGGTCAACGTCCGTTTGGGCCGATATATGCTGCCTAAACAAGGCCAAACCAGCGCCACTCGAGGAAAAGACAATATATTCCCTTTATGTTCTCGGTACCTTGATGAGGCACAACAAGATCGTGGCGGATTTCTATGAAGAACTGCGCGACGAGGTTCAGGACAGGGTTGACAATCAAATCGCCGCCATACCTAATGAGCAATGCCGGCTGATGTCCGATACGCAGCCGCCTTGGGGCTTCTTGAAAATTTTCCGCTACCTTGAGCAGTTTGGAGCGATCTCCGTGGGGTCGCTTTACAGCTTCGCACTTATCGGCGTGTGGGAGGTCAAGCCTGACGGCACCTGGGGTCCCAGGACCACTCCGATGGAGCAGGGGGTCGAGATCAAGAACCGTGACCAGGCCCTCCGCCTTTATGCTGAATGGAATCTCAGCAAGCCTGAGTGGCAGCATTTCTACTCGCCTCATCTGAAGACCGACATGATGGCGCGAATCGCCAGGGAGTGGTCGCTGGACGGTATAATACTGCACTATAACCGGGGTTGTGAAGGTTTGAGCATGGGAATCGCTGAGAATCGGCTGGGTTTGATCGAAGCAGGCTTCCCGGTCATGACATTCGAGGGCAACATGGGTGACGAGAGGGAATTCGATCTACCGAAAACCATGACCCGAATCGATGCGTTCATGGAGACGCTTGGATATAAAAAATAGAAACGATCGTAAAAACAATTTAAAAATTGCATAGAATCCGGAGTAACTTATGATAACCGCTGGAATTGATATGGGATCCAAGACCATCAAGGTCGTGATCCTCAAGGACGGAGAAATTATCGGAAAAGCCATTGAGGTTGCGGGTTTCGAGAGCGTCGAAGCTGCCGAGAAAGCGTTTGCCGTGGCTCTTGAGGACGCTGGAATCACGAAAGATGATATTGAAAGTATTATTGCCACTGGTGCGGGACGTAAAAACGCTCCCTATACAGACCGGGACGTAACTGAGGTCAGCGCGAGTGCAAGGGGTGCGACGAACCTGTATCCCGCTGCAAGAACGGTTATCGATGTCGGGGCCGAGGAAGGCCGCGCGATCCGGCTTACACCGGAAGGTAAAGTAATGGATTTCGCCCTGAACGAAAAATGCGCTGCCGGCGCCGGGGCATTCACAGAATCGATGAGCCGTGCGCTTGAGGTTCCGATAGAAGAACTTGGCGCTTTATCTCTTAAGTCCACTACTGCAATTCCGATGAACGCACAGTGTGCCGTTTTCGCCGAGTCGGAAGTAGTAACCCTCGTTCACGCGAAAACATCGAAAAAGGATATCGCCAGGGCGGTCCATGACGCGATCGCGAGCCGTATTGTTTCTCTCGCCCGAAAGGTCGGATTCGCGCCGGAGGTGGTCCTGATCGGCGGCGTAGCTTTCAACACCGGATTCGTGGATTCCCTCGAACGGGCTTTGGAGACCAGGGTTATAATTCCGGATAATCCTGAATTCATCGGTGCATACGGAGCCGCACTGATAGCGGCGGAGGGGGAGCCTATGGACATATCCTGGGAGTCGCCGGTTGCTGAGACAACCTCGGAGAAAAAAACAGCAACACCTGTCATTCTACCTGATTCAACCCCTGCAATTCCGCCAGATGAAGATGAAAAGGCTGAGTACTGGCGTTGGAAAGAATACAACTGGCATGATGAGAACATAGACTGGCGCGACGCTGATCTTGTTACGGCCGGAGTGGACGTAGGATCAGTATCGTCCCAGGCGGTAATTGTCGTGGATGGAAAACTGTATGCGTTCTCCAACATGCGCACCGGATCAAGCAGTCCCGAAAGTGCCACAAACGCAATGAACTGGGCACTGGAAGGCACCGGGCTTACGCTTGATGATATCGGATTCGTGGTCGGAACCGGGTACGGTCGGGTCAATGTCCCGTTTTCCAAAAAGGCAATAACCGAAATCGCCTGCCACGCTCGCGGGGCCAATTTCATGTACGGCCCCACGGTCAGGACAGTCCTCGATATGGGCGGACAGGACTGCAAGGTCATCCGCTGCGATGAGAGGGGCAAGGTGACGGCTTTCGCTATGAACGATAAATGCGCAGCCGGTACCGGACGAGGCATGGAGGTTTTCGCCGACCTGCTTGCGATTCCGATCGAGGATGTTGGCGAGATGTCATTTGACATCGAGGAAGAACCGCCCCCGGTTTCGAGCACATGCGTTGTCTTCGCTAAATCCGAGGCGACCGGGCTTCTTCGCGAAGGTTGGCCGAAAAGCAAGGTGCTCGCGGCGTACTGTTCGGCGATGGCGCACCGTGTTGTGACGCTTCTGGAGCAGGTTGGGATCGAAAAGGAATTCGCCATTACAGGTGGAATCGCCAAGAACATCGGTGTCGTGAAACGTCTATGCAAAGAGATCGATCTTGAATCACTGACAACCGAGTACGACACCCAGATCGCCGGCGGACTCGGTGGAGCATTATTCGCACAGAATCTGTTAAAGAAAAAACTCGCAAAGGCTGGGAAATAGTTTCAGTTTCCTGAACGACGGACAGAAGGATATCAAAATGAAAGCTCACTACGGTTACAAGGACGGTGCCGGTGATTTTTTCATCACCATCGACACAGACAACTGTATCGAATGCTCGGACCATCCATGCGTCCCGGCCTGTCCGGAGGGTGTTCTCGAAATTATCGAGGATGACTACGAGGACATGGTCGCGTCGGTGACCGGGGATCACCGCAAGAAAATCAAGTACTCATGCGCACCATGCAAGCCCGATATAAACCGTCCACCACTCCCATGTATCGAGGCATGTCCCAAAAACGCCATCGAACATTCCTGGTAAAATATCTAACTTGTGCTTCCAGCGCATGACAAAAACCGTCCTATGCTATAATCCAAAAATGCGCCAGACGGCATTCATTGCGGCCCTTTTAATCTCATCCCTCTTCTTAACCGGATGCACCAATTCCGCGAGAATCCCATACCGGCAAAATGTCAAAAATGTAATTATCATCGCGATCGACACCCTCAGGGCGAATCATCTTGGCTTCATGGGCTACCCTCGTGAAGCCTCCCCATTCCTCGATGAATTCGCCACCCGTAGTATTATTTTTGAAAATATATACACACCGAAAGCCCTGACGCTCCCATCTTTTGCATCGCTCTTTACCGGGCTGCATCCGAAAAATACTCAAATCTACAAGAACATGTGGCCGCTTTCGGAAGACCTCCATCTGCTTGTCGAAGATTTCCAGTCAGAAGGATTCAAAACCATTTTCCTCTCCGCAAGCGGAATTCTCCACAGCCGCTACCGGATGAACCAGGGATTCGATACCTACATCGATGCCGATCCGCATCCCGAGGAAGCCTGGCATATCATCGAAAAAATCCACGAGCAGACCGAAAATCTAGAGGAACCATTTTTCCTTGTCGCTCATTTCTGGGAACCGCATTCACCCTACGATCCCGATCCGGAAATCCTCGATCTGTTTGCCGACCCGAATTACGAAGGTCCGATGGATGGTTCTGTTGATGTTTTAAACGCGTACAACCTCAGGCAGGTCGAGTTGACCGGCGTCGATATCCAGCATGCGATCGATCGCTACGATGGCGAAATCCGCTGGCTGGACAACCAGTTGAAAGAACTTTTCGACTATTTCGAGGAGAAGAGGTACATCGATAATTCGATTATTGTAATAACGAGCGACCACGGAGAGCTTCTCGGCGAGAACCACTTATTCCAGCATCGAAGGGACAACAACATTGAGCTCCAAATTCCCTTGATCATGCACTTTCCAGGGGATCTCGATGCCGGCATGCGAATTCCGGCGCTCGCGGAAATTACCGATATTCTGCCTACCATTATGGACATACTCGGGATCGGGATTCCGGCTGGAATTGATGGCATGAGCATGTTCCCGCTGTTCAGGGATCCGGAAATTGAATTCAGGACCACGCTCCTCAGCGTTGGGACTGATGACCCCGGTTATTTTCTTTACAGCGAATTCAATGGGAATCATCGCGTAAGGGTGGAGCCTGATTTCGATGACCCCGAACCGGTCTGGCTCGATGAGCAGGACCGTGAAAGATTGCGCTCTCTCGGGTATATTCATTAAAAAATTCGTGCTGCGGGGTAAAAGTATAAATTTGTACGAACATGACGGAGTTTTAAGTACATGATTAAGCTTACAATCGATGGAATTGAAATCGAAGCGAATGAAAATGCGACCATTCTCAATGCGGCGGATGCTGCCGGGGTTTACATTCCGCGAATCTGCTCCCATCCCGATCTGCCGTCGGTCGATCCCGAACAGCTCGAACCATGGGCCGAAGTTTTCCTGGGTCCGGACTTGAAAATAGTTTCGGGGGATGACCGCCGGTATGAGGGCTGCCAGTTATGTCTTGTCGAAGTCAACGGGCAACCGGAACCGGTCAGGGCCTGTGTTACGAAAGTGGAAGACGGGATGACAATCGTCACATCGAGTCCCGAAATCGAATCCCGCCGTAAAGCAAAGCTCAAGGAAATTTTCTCCGCTCATCCCCATGCTTGTGTCACCTGCGCGCAGCAAGCTGGATGTTCATTGGAGCCCTGCTCGACAAATGTAGCGAAGGAAGAGCGATGCTGCCCGATTTTCCATGTCTGCGAACTCAGGAAGGTCGCCGAATTTGTCGGGATTCCCGATGATACGTCCCGCTACATCCCACCCGGCCTTCCGGTAATAGAAAACGAACCATTATTTTTAAGAGATCACAACCTCTGCATAGGCTGCATTCGATGCGTGCGGGTTTGCCGTGATGTCAGAAATGTCGATGCGCTTGGCTTTACGTTTGATGAAAATGGAAAACTGTTTGTCGGCACCAAAGCCGCGACATTGAAAGACTCAGGATGCCGGTTCTGCCTGAGCTGTGTTGAGGTCTGCCCGACCGGAACACTGCGTTTGAAATTCGAGGAGCCAAGAATCGATGGAAAACGAACGGCCCATTGTATCGCGGCCTGTCCGGCTGGAATGGATGTCCCGCGTTACCTCAGGGAGATCAGGCGTGGAGAGTTCGCCCGTGCCGAAGCTGTTATCCGGGAAACCGCACCGCTGCCCAGATCACTGGGCCAGGTTTGTTTCCATCCATGCGAGGATGAATGTATTCGCGGCGACATTCACGAAACAATCGCCATATGTTCCTTAAAGCGCGCGGCGACAGAACATGCGGGCGATCCCATTTGGAAATCAAAGTTCGATTCAGTTCCATCCACCGGAAAGAAAATCGCGATCATCGGCGCCGGTCCAACCGGACTGACCGCTGCCTGGTTTTTAAAACTGAAAGGCCACGATGTCACAATCTACGAGTCCATGGATTCTCCAGGCGGATGGCTCCGCAATGGAATCCCGAGATATCGTCTTTCGCCTGAATCCCTGGATGCCGACATTGAAGATATAAAAAGCACCGGTGTAGAAATCAAAACAGGAATGGAAGTCGGAAAGGATCTCTCCCTCGATCAAATCCGTACCGGTCATGACGCGTTGCTTATCGCTGTGGGCGCGCGGAAATCGAAACCCCTGCCATGTGACGGTGTCGATCTCCCGGGTGTCGAAGCCGGACTTGACGCCATGAAAAAAATAATGCTTGAAATTACTCCGGGCGATAAACCATATGCCGGTGAAAAAGTCCTTATTATCGGCGGCGGGAATGTCGCGATCGATGTCGCACGGTCCGCATTGCGGCTTGGCCCCGGTGAAGTGCATCTCTACTGCCTTGAACAACGGGATGAAATGCCTGCCCACGACTGGGAAATTGTCGAAGCCGAGGCAGAGGGAATCGTGATGCATCCCGGTTGGGGTCCGGTACTGATTTCAGGCGAAGGGAAAGTTGAGAGAGTCGATTTCCGAAAATGCACATCCGTTTTCGATGAGTCCGGGAAATTCTCACCCAGATTTGACGACAGCGCGACCACATCCCATGAAACCGATCGCGTGCTGATTGCGATCGGACAGGACACCGAATTGGAATTCCTTGAAAGTATCGAACGAATCGACCTGAAAACCAGTGTTGATTCGATGGGTACATCGGTCGATGGGATATTCGCTGCCGGTGAAGTAATATCAGGTCCGGCGTCCGTGATTGATGCGGTCGCGCACGGACGAAAGGCCACGTCGGGAATTGACAAATTCCTCGGCGGTGACGGCGATATCGATATCAGGCTGCTTGATGATACCGAACCGGACGGCGAACTTGGGATAATCGATGGCTTTTTCGATCTCGGTAAAATCCCGATGCCCCGCCTTGGAATCGAGGAAGCCACCGTTTGTTTCGATCTCGTGGAGAAAGGATACTCATCGGAAGACGCGATTAGTGAAGCCGAACGATGCTTAAGATGCGATCTCCGCCTGCTTCTTTGCCAGAATCCATCCGCGCCCGAATCGTGGATTGAATTCAATGAAGAAAATATCTCGAATCTTCCCGAGATCGAGGGTGTGTACCTGCTTCTCGATGAGGATAAAAAGGTCTACGCGATCAAAGGCGAGCGGAATATTAAAGAAGCCCTCCTCGAAATTCTTGAGACAACTGAGAAAGCAAAGTATTTCCTGATCGAAGAGGACCCGATGTATTCAAAGCGTGAGAGTGAACTGATCCAGGGATACCTCAAGGAACACGGCTCTATGCCCCCCGGCGAAGGCGACGATGACCTGGACGATCTGTTTTAATTAAAGCACCTTGTATATCACAAATTCCCTTATGTATATTTCTTAGATTGGTACTATGGATTTATGTGTGTACTCACTCGGGAATTACATCATGAATATGCTGGGAGGAAGGAATTTACACAGGTTGGCGACCCTACATTCGTGCAAAAACAGCCGGAAATGAGTTTTGCCGAAGGTTATTGATGAAAATTATGCTTCTTCTCTATTGACCAAATTTTGGTTAGACAGATAAGGGGTTGCTTTTCTAGTTACAAATACTGTTTAATATTCATTGTTCAATAGATTCAGAAATTCTGTAATGCCTAGGATCTTTCTAAATAAATAGAAATAGGATTAATGAAATCTTATCAGAATAATCCTGAGTTAAGGAGGACGCAGTGGGAATTTTCTCAGACTATTTAAACTCATTAAAAGACTACAAGTCAATTGCGATCGAGAGAAAAAAGCAATTACGCAGAATTTCAGAATTGCGTGGTCATGCAGTGTTGACAATCGCAAGTGATATGGGAGGAATGTCTGGTAAAGTAAATGCTCCGATTGGAATAGATTATAATGACTTATTACCTGTTGCTGATCAGCTTGATACTCTAGAAGGAGATAAAATCGATGTCATCCTTGAGACTCCTGGAGGACAAGCAGAACGTGCTGAAGACATCGTTAGGTTACTCAGGAATCGTTTCTCTTATGTTTGTTTTATTGTCCCAGGAGCTGCAATGAGTGCCGGTACAATTATGGTTATGTCCGGCAATGAAATCCTCCTTGAACCGATTTCATCACTCGGCCCAATTGATGCCCAGATCGTTGTAGGAGGTAAAAGATTCTCCGCCGAAGCTTTTTTAGAGGGGATGAACGAAATCAAAGCAGAAGTAGAAAAAACTGGCAATCTCAACAGAGCATATATTCCGATACTCCAAGGTATAACACCTGCTGATATTCAAGCATGTAAAAATCTACAGTCTTTTTCAGCCAAACTGGTTTCAGAATGGCTATTTAAATGGAAATTCCAAACTTGGGAAACACACAGTACAAATGGCCAACCTGTCACAGAAGAAGTTAAGCATAAACGAGCTGAAGAGATTGCTAAGCAACTTTGCAATCATAGCCACTGGCTTACACACAGTCGATCAATAAAACTTGAAGATCTTGTCAATATGGGTCTAAAAGTGGTAAACTATAGTGAAATTCCAGACCTTCATGATGCTGTAAGACGATATTATACTTTGCTTCGAATGGGTTTCGATAGTACTTCTATGTACAAGCTTTTTGAAACACCAGATACGCAGATTGCGCGTCATGCTGTTCCTGTTAGTAATCTAAAAGGACAAAAGACTGGGTTTGACGAAATCGCCGAAATACAGGTTACATGTCCTAATTGTAATCACAGGGCAACCATTCAAGCAAATATTGGGAAGACAAGTCCATTAAAACCTGGAAATCGGCCATTTCCCGATGATAATTTGTTCAAATGTCCTAACTGCGGAGAGGATACTGATATAAGCGATATCAGAAATGATATTGAGGCTCAATCTGGTAAACTTATAGTTCCAGAAAGGAGTTGAGTTAAATGACGAATAATAAAAAACCTGGTGAATTCCAGATTGTATTTAAAAAACTAGAAGAATATCTTGAGCAGGACGATTTGGGTATACCAGATAACTTTGATGTATCAACAGAGGAACTTCAGGGAATTAAAACCTTAAGGGAAATAGTAGATGAAACCAGGCAGGATCATTTGAAATTCTATTCTCAGAGCTGATAAAAATAAATTTAGGATTTGGCTAGTTAAGATAAAAACACCTTTTAGCGTAAAATCAATGGTTACATTTGTGCAGGCTACTTCAAATACTTCGCCACGTACAACTCGTAACTATCCCCGTAGTACCAGACTTCATTGTCTTCGCCTTCTCCGAAAACCGCGCCGTATATTCCCGCAGAAAAATTACTCCTTCGGTACACCAACCCCCGCTTCCCCGGTTTATTTACCCCTTAAGACACTACCACGAATAATCAGTTCAGCAATTCTTCGAGCGGCGTCATGTCGGATTCTTCGCCGATCCAGCCCATTACCAGAGTACATACCTGGTCACCGACCCCATCGCCATTAACGTCCTCACCTTCGGTTGCTTCAAGGCCATAACCGAATAAATAGTAACCCGTGATCTCGTCTCCACCGTTATCAGGGATATAAGTGAAATTCCCTTCGCGCGTACCCGATCCAAATTCCACCGGTTCCATGTTCACTTCGGTCATTGGATTATTTGGGAATTCAGTCATGATTTCGCTATCAATTAGGTCATTAATATCTTCCGGATAATAATTGTCATGATCGACAGCGTATGTTTCTATAGCAATCTGGATTGCATGGATATTGGATTCAACTTCTTTTTCCCGGGTATCATGTCCCGAAGTGGGACAACCTGTAAGGGCAAGGGTGATAATGAAAATAAATATAGTTCCTGCTGTTAAAGAAAACAATTTTGGATTCAGCATTTTTATCGAGTCCTCCATATAGACCGAATTTTCAGTCGCAGATATTACCATAAATCGACAAAAAATCATCCGTAAAATACACATGTTACAATGGCTGACCACCTAAAATAAAAACGTCCCTGGTTTCAGAACATGATCCAGAGACTGTTTTATGAGAAACACTCAGCAGTGTTAGATTCTTAAAAATACTGCATGTTCGCAGTCCCCCCCGTATATTATTATCGCGTTTCACCTCAAATTTTTATCAATCTTCGAACGGTACTGCCATAAAAAATCTGACCCAGTCGCCGGACGGTCCCATCTGCATATACCTGATCAGCACACTTGAACCGTCGCTTTCCCACACATCACGGGCTTCAGACATTAACCTGTCGTAATCATCGAGGTTACCAACATCCTCGCCACTGATGCTGACAATAATCAAACCCTCCCTCATATCCTTATCGTACGCGACACTCGACGGGTCTACATATGCCACAATAACGCCGGTTGTGCCTTCGGGTAGATCGTAGAATTCGATAATTTCCCGGTCCAGCTCCTCGACCTCGATTCCAAGATATTCGGTATTCCTGTCGGATTTCGTGGGCTTCGAGTTATCCTCATCTTCATCCTCATCCCGATCATCAGCCGGCTGGAGATTATTCAGGTCGCGCTGGATGGGGGTAATCGCCACGGCAATTTCCTCTCCATCACGCCAGACAATGAATTCGGAAGGCTCCCCGACAGGGAGAGCGGCTATGATTCGCGATGCGGACGCGGTAGTGTTCACATGCTCCCCACCAACGCTCAGAATGACGTCGCCTTCCCGGAGTCCTCCCTCTTCGGCAGGATTTCCTTCATTCAGCCCGATCACCATGGCGCCATCGATACTTTCAAGGCCAAGTGCTTCAGCCAGGTCGGGATCGATATTCTGGATAGTTACCCCGATCCAGCCCCTGATAACCTCTCCGTACTCAAGGAAGCCCTGATAGACAAACCCGGCGATACTCATCGGAATGGCGAAACCGATTCCCGATCCCTGGGAGCTGATCGCAGTATTTATACCTACCGCGTGCCCATGAATATCAACAAGCGGTCCGCCTGAATTACCCAGATTTATCGCCGCATCGGTCTGGATGAAGTCCTGGTAGTATGCACCACCCTGAAGGAAAAGCTGCTCACGGTTCGTTGCGGACACGATTCCGACCGTAACCGATCCAGCCAGGTTCCCAAATGGATTCCCGACCGCCATGACCCAGTCGCCGACCTGTAGTTCATCCGAATCGGCAATTTCGAGGTATGGAAAAGGCTCGCTGTCCTCAATTTTCAGGACCGCAACATCGGAATCCGAATCGCTGCCGATAACCTCCGCATCGAACTGCTGCCCGTCGTCCATTATTACCGTTATTTCATCTGCATTGGCGACCACATGGTTATTTGTGAGAATGTAGCCATTTGGGTTGACAAGGAAACCGCTGCCTGATGAATAAACCGGAAATCCTTCCTCATGAGGGTTGCGATCCCGGTTGCGATCCGGTCTGCCAAATGGGTCCGGCATATCGAATGGGAAACCGAACTGGTCGCCGAATGGCGATCCGTATTCCATGAGGGTCTGCGTCCCTTCGGCCTGGATACTCACCACAGCCGGACGAACCGCGGCTACAATGTCACGGAACGATTCCTGCGTGGAGACAAGAAAATCCGACGGCTCCACACTCGCGGGTGAAGTGGAAAAGCCTCCCTGGGCCGCTGATTTCGGTATCCAGTCAAGTCCATTTGATAATAGTATTCCCGTTACTACCCCGAACAAAAGTATAAAAACGAAGAGAAGCGATTTCGCGCTCCTGTGCTGGCTCGCAATTCGTGGGTCCATATTATTAACTTCCTCCAGATTGAGTTTCTAAATCTCCCAACTTCTTTCCGGACGTATCGATGCTATTAGACTCATAAGAAACAGAATGGTTCATGCCTTGCATCGGGATTATCTGAAAAATTAAATAAATCCCGGCGTAAAGTCCATTTGGAACCCGGGTTGCACTGAACCAAAATGCGCCTCTCATGGTACCATATGGTGTGTCTTCTGTGAGACACTATATATATAAGACACAATTCGACTTAAAGCCATGGTTATTCTCAACATTATACAATGGCTGTTTATTAAATTCTTCGTCATCATAAAAGGATTACTTTTTCTAATCCTGCTTTTCCTTTTATGCATTACGGCTTTTGTAAACGGCTTCCTCTCCGAGGTGGTCAAGGACCTCCCGATGATTGAAAATCTCGGTGTCCCCGACCTCGCCATGACGAGCAAAATCTACGCGGCGGACGGGACTCTTCTTGGTGATGTTTTCGGCGAGGAGAACCGTGTTTTGATCGGATGGCACCAGATTCCGGAGGACCTTCGCAACGCGATCGTGGCGGTGGAAGACCAGGATTATTATTCGCATCCCGGGTTCGATATCAAGGGTATGGCAAGGGCTTTAATTCAAAATCTCCAGCAGGGAAGCCTGAAAGGCCAGGGTGCAAGCACGGTCACCCAGCAGCTTGTCAGGGCTTTGTATTTATCAAACGAACAGACCTTCGAACGTAAAATCGCCGAGATAATCCTGGCGGTTAAAATAGAGCAGAAATATTCTAAGGATGAGATTCTCACATTCTATCTGAACCAGGTTTATTTCGGTTCCAACGCCTATGGGGTCGAGGCGGCATCGCAGACTTATTTCGGGCAACCCGTCTCCGAGTGCGACATCGCGCAATGCGCGATGCTTGCCGGACTTCCGCAGGCGCCGTCGAGGCTCAGCCCTTATGTCAGCATGGAGAACGCGATCGAACGTCGCGAGCACGTCCTCACACGTATGCGCGAAGAAGGTTACATTAACCAGGATGAATTCCTGGCAGCGATTGAATCCGAAATTATCCTGACCGGACGAAGGGATGTCGGATTTACCGGACTCACCCATCCATATTTCAGCACCTACGTAATTCACGAGGTCCAGGAGAAATTCGGGCTTCGGAAGCTCTATACGGAAGGCCTCAGAATTTATACCACCCTGAATCCCGATTGGCAGGCGGTCGCCGAACAGACAGTTGTCGATAAGGTTGCTGAATTCGCCGATCTGAATGTCACACAGGGTGCGCTGGTGACAATCGAGGTGCAGACCGGTGCGATTCGCGCGATGGTCGGCGGTACAGATTTCGATGACAGCGAATTTAACCGCGCATGGCAGGCTTACCGTCAGCCCGGCTCCAGCTTCAAACCTTATGTTTACCTTACCGCGATGGACGACAGCTTCTCCCCGAACAGCCTTGTCCGTGATGTGGAAACCGATTTCGTCATCGAGGGCTGGGGGATATACACACCGCATAATTACGATTACGGATATCGTGGGATTATTACGCTCCGAAGTGCGCTTATGGCAAGCAGGAACATCCCTGCGGTAAAAATTGTCGATATTGTCGGCGGACAGCGCGTAGCCGACATCGCAAGGGCGTGCGGAATCATGTCTACGATCCGACCCGCGCTGTCGATGGGGATCGGCACAAGCGAAGTCACCCTTCTCGAACATACATCGGCCTTCTCGACTTTCGCTAACGACGGGGTCCTGAACCGGCCTTACGTGATTGAGCGAATCACCGATGTTCGCGGCAATGTTTTGTATACTCACCAGCCGGCGCGCGCGCAGGTGGTGCAACCGAACGCCGTACGTCTTCTCGTCAGTATGTTGCAGGGCGTTGTGACCGGCGGTACAGGAACTCGCGCGAGAGTTACAGGCCATCATATCGCAGGTAAAACCGGTACTACCGATGACTGGCGCGACGCATGGTTCCTTGGATTCACACCTTCCATCGTAACCGGTGTCTGGATCGGCAACGACGACAATTCCGCCATGTCGAGAGTTACCGGCGGACGGTATCCGGCAATTATCTGGCACGATTACATGGAGTATGTTCTCGCCGATATGCCGGATGAGACATTCCCATCGCCATCGTTCCCGAGATATACCCGCGCTATGGATCACGAAGACAGCCAGGCGATGCTTGAAAGTCAAAAGGCTCTCCAGGACCTCGCGGAAGAGCTTGGACTCGATCCCAATGAATTCTCACTCGAGCAGTTACGTGCAGCACAAGCACGCGGGGACGATATTTTCGGTAACCTCCGTCCGAAGGACCGTGATGAGACCGAGGCTGAACTTCCACCTGAAGGCGAAGAACCAGAGGACAACACGCCGGATATAGATGACGACGAAGAGGATGAAGAAGAGGATGAAGATGAAGAGGACGAAGATTTTGTATGGTTTTAGCCTTTAAACAACTGGTTTGAAATAAGGATTTCCCATACGTGCCGTTAGCTTCCAGCTATCGGACAGCAGGTGCCGATCGCATCCTGCGATTGGATTTTTGGAGTGAAAATAAATACTAAGACCAATCCTGATAATTAAAATTTATTCAAGATCGGGGACATCTCTTTTCGCTCATCGAAAAGCAGGTGTCCACATAATTCTTAACATGTCCAATCAATCAGGGCATCCCGAAATATGCGCCTTTGGCATTTTTTATTATTGTTGAGTAATACGTTCTTAACAGCCTATTATTAAAATTAGACTAAAGTATATAAACTAATACTAATAGTAATGGCTGTTGAAATGTGGAAAACCAGGTAAATACGGTTAAATAAAGGATTACAGAGTGATTTATCATGTGCAGACTAATGCGGAAAATACCTTGGTTACCTTTGAAAACCCGATGATATGAGTTATTCACTGGTATTTCTACATGATTTGTGAATACCCGATGTGGAAATTTGATCAAATTCAGAATAGCTGAAAATAATAATAAGGTCTTTAAGGTTCATTCCGATTGTGGTATTTTAATAGTTGATAATAAGTCACTAATGATATGTGGAGATTGTGGATAAAATGTTTAATATGGATTTCGCTGCAGGAATGAAGTTTGCATTGACCGCACTGGCGATTTTTGCGGTAATCGGGGGAATCACGGCCCAGACCACCCAGGGTGCTAGCGGTCGCGGATTCATGGAAGGAATGTGGAAAGGTGTTGAGATCTTCTTTCTTGCCGCTCTTGGAGTAGGGATACTATACGCGATTCTCTGGGGTATGGGAATTATTAACACTCAGCTTAATACGGCGATGTGATGGGTAGTAAATCCAGCTCAAAATTGGATTCGGCAATCTCCGATGGACGCCTGGTAAACGACTTCCTGCAGGATTGTGAGTACCGGAAGAGATCGAGCCGGAATACTGTGGATGCATATCAGGCGGACCTGAAGAAATTTACAGAATTTATCGCGGTCGACAGGGATAAATCGATTTTAAAATGCCAGAGGGTGGACATCCTGGCTTTCATGGTTAAAATCGAGCTTGATGGGGAAAAAGCCGGAACAAGATCCAGACGGTTATCATGCCTGAGACGGTTTTTCGGCTACCTCAAAGAAAAGGGAAGGCTCGATGAACTTCCGACCGCCGGGCTTAAAAGTTTGAAAATTCCGAAGTTACTGCCCAGGGTGTTAACAAGGGATGAAATGTGGAAACTCCTTGATGAGGGCCAGAGGGGCGATAAATTTAAACACCGGACCGGGATGATGCTCGAAGTGATGTACGCGACTGGCATGAGGGTCTCCGAAACAGTTAACCTCAGGCTCGAGCACGTTCTCCTCGATGAAGGGGTTATTCTTATAGAGAAAGGCAAGGGTTCAAAGGGAAGGATGGTTATAATTCCGGATAAAACCGTAGGTAACTTGAGGGAATACCTGGATGAAATCCGTCCGTTGATCCTGGAGTCTGTATATTCGCCATGGGTTTTTACATCGAAAAAAGGTAATCCGTTAAACAGGGAATATGTCTGGACGCTTTTAAGGAAACTGGGCGAGGACGCCGGAATTGAAACGCCTTTAAAACCTCACCTGCTAAGGCACACATGTGCGACACATTTACTCGAAAACGGCTGCGATCTGTTAACTGTGCAGAATCTTCTGGGCCATGCGAACATTTCAACCACCGAGATTTATACCCATATACTTGAAGAGCGAAAAAGAAAGGTCTTTAATGTCGCTCATCCACGTGCCAGGCTGGAGTAGAATATGGACGCGGTATGGCAGCAAATCCTTGATAGCCTTAGAAGAAAATTCTGTATCAATTGCAAATTGATTCACCGGCCTGGTGATACGCCCGGCTATTCCGTGGATTCCAGCGACCCAGATGTTATAACCATCACTGTTACAGGGGAAATTGACGAGAGAATGTACGTGGAGCTTCCAAAAATACTTTCTGATATCGGTGTGAAAGTGATTGAGCTTCAAACCGAAGGTGAATGGCTTGGCGATGGAGAACCTCCACGAAAAATGGTAATCACCGACCACGTAGCGTGCCACAGTGTAAACCCATTGACAGGATCGGATGCCGCCAGAAAAGGAAGTGCTTTTATTGATCTGCATGGTGCGTACAAGCTTCTGGATGTTGATGGGGGCCTGCCTGAGGGGATCCTGTGGCACTCAATTAATGATGGGCCGCTTCCGGATGATGAAAGGGTAGAAGCAATCAGGGCTGGATGCATTGTGTCCGGCAATAAGGTGGTGCCGTGGGTGACAGGTGCAAAAGCGTCCGGGCTTGACATACGGGTAGTGCTGGATGTTCACTTATAGAAAAAATTTAATCATTTTTAGCCATCGAAAAAACAACAAACCGTAGAACAGCACGGCAGTGCGTCTTTCACCTTAAAACAACCTTTTCGACGCACTGCCGTTCGACGCACTGCCGTGCTGTTCTACGGTTTTTTCATCTCTTACTTTAATCATAATAATCCGGAAACCTGTAATACCAATCTTAGATTCAGGGACGCCTTTCCATGCTTCCAGCGTTGAAGGTGTCCCGTGTAACTAAGAATTCATGGGGACACTTTCAACGCTGGAAGCATGGAAAAGCGTCCCCATGAATTCAAAGCGTATAAATCAATCAGCGGTGGCCAAAAATGATTAATGCCTGGTATGCATCGTTATGTTAAAAAAAAACCGCGGATAAATCCCGCGGCTTCTAACATGGGGACATGCCATTTTTCTCCAGTGATAAACCTGACTTTACCATTGCTTATCAAGGGAAAAATGCCGTGTCCCCGAAGCAATGATTTTTATTCCAACTCGTCTATTGCTTTCATTATGTATGAAAGTACGGGAACCATGTTCTCAAACAGGTCGATTGATAAATAGCTGTACGATTCGAGATATTCGTCTGTACCAACCACCTCGATATACAACCGCTCATCGTCATCCGATAGCTGTGCCAGGATTTCGAGTATGCTGCCCGCTGCCGCCGCACCGTCAGGAAGTACGTACATGACATCCGCAATGCCCCTTAACAGCGCCTGGCGATTGACCCGCATACGCATATTGGCGGGATCCAGCCCGTCCTGTGAAAGCATCTCACCGTTTTCAAGGGCTTCACGAATCGTAAGAACATCATCCTGGAAAAGACCCTTTATCACCCATCCATCGCCGATCGCGATTGTCGGGGATACAGGGCATTTCTCATTGTCCATAATCCAGGTGAAAACAGTATCGTCATCGGTTTCTTCCAGGTAAAACGGGGCTTCCATTCCCATAAACATAGTTAAGGTATCCGCGAGTCCAACTATGGTATATCCGATGTCCGGGTTGTCTGTCTGGATTGCGGCTGTGATTCCCGGTACGTACATTCCATTTGCGCGTTCTTCAGAGCCTGTAATAAATACGTATGCTTCCTCACCGAATTCCATGTTCTGAATATCACCAAGGCCAACCATGCCTAGCATTACCTGTGGATCCATACCAGATTCCTCTGCGATTAAAGGAAGGATCATTTCAAAGATAAAATCAATATATGCATGAGCGAATTCATCGGGATTGGCCCATGCGATTTCACCGATTATATCCAGCGGTCCATCCTCGGCTGTCATAAGTTCTTTCGGTTCCGCATTTACAAGTGAACCGATAAGGCTTCTGTCCGCTTCACCGGTGAGTTCAACATGCCGCACCATTTCCAGGTCATGATTCCTCAGCCAGAGAGCATCATGCTGCAAATCAATGGCTTCTATCCCGATATTCTCGAAAATCCGGTCGAGCATGGGGGCAACTTCCGGGGGTAATTCCCCGCCTGTTAAACACGTTTCCCCATATTCATCAAACATAGCCACCGGGTCTGTCTGGCAACGCATTATTGCGCCGTCTGTATCAAAACCGGATGGTGTATCGAAAGCAAAACCGGACCTGGCCTCGAATCTTTCAACACCATCATAGAGGGAGTCGAGGGAAGCGCTGATCAGAAGATACCGGCCACCGGATGCGATTGAGTAATCTTTATCATCGCGTGACAGGTAAAGCCATTCGCCTTCGGTTTCCACGTTAAATCCACAATCGGCGTAATCGTACTCATCCCCGAAACTCAACAGGCGATCATCGAGATCGGGATACGGTTTGAAATTATTAGCCCAGCCGGGACTTATATTTTCACCGCCGATGCTGAACTCAATTATTCTGTACATCTCGAAGGTGCCATTATCGTCTTCCTTTTCGTTCTTTTCATCAGGTGTGTAAGAGGATGTAAGACTTGCATAGCTTCCGGTTTCAAAAACCATGTCCCCGAGAGATTCTTCGCTGCCCGGTTCAAGAAACATGACAGGCTCTCCCGTGTATGGATTGATCGGGATTTCTTCAATGTAGCCGAACTCCACGAGATCATAAATGTCCGCGGGGTAACCGAAATGAAGATATTCCTCTGACTCTTCATCCATTTCATACTTGTAATCTTCGAGCGCAAACATGAGTGTCATTAAATTGTCATAGGTCTGCCGTTCAAGGATATATGTCACCAGGTAATTCGTTAAAATTTTTCCATCGACGTCATCGCTACCGGAGAAGACCATGAATGGAATTTCAGCATCCGGCACCATAGTTAGTGCCTGGACTCCCGACAGCCGCCTGAAGAACGTTAGAAAATCGGGTTTGAGTTCATCCCTGGAAAAAATGTTTGACACTGTGGCCAGGCCTTCCATGAGATGTGCGCTATCGGCATCGCGCCATCCACGCTCCAATCGGTTTACATAACGCATAAACTCATCGACATCCAGAGCCATAACCATTGGGGCATCAGGGGACAGGAACTGAAGAGACTCCGAGTCCTCATCCAGCGCCAGGGCCGTGCCCGGGATCATCAGGAAAATAGCTGTGCTTACAACAACCAGGATAAAGAAATTTCGTATCATTTGATTACTCCTTCTTGAATGGACCGTTTCAAAGGTCGCCCCGGTCACTTCGTGTCGCCGGGACTGGTAAATATATTGTTAAGGTAGTTATGTGTCAATTAAATAAATCAAAAAATCAACATTCTTTACATATGCCATGTGCTCTTGACGTCTGTAGCAGTCATTAGTTGCGCTTAAATACTACTCTTTGGATTTTTTTAGAAGGCCGGGGAACATCGGGTACAGGCACACAAATTTGCCTTGGACCATGGCTAAGACCATTTCTACATGAACAGGATTAATGTCGGGTGGTTTATTAAGCATCCGGATTCCACATATGGTACAATGCCGCACTTGGTTGACCGACTATCATGTCGGCATGGTATATCTATGCGTCGTTTTCTTGTTATAATAATCGCAATTTTTCTTATTCTTCCGCTTACGACCGGTTGCCTGAGGCAGCAGACTGGTCCGAGTTTCGAAACCCAGGAGGCTAACTGGTATTTCGGACGGAAAGGCGTAAGCGGTTACATCGGGAGGGGCGCTCCGACCGCTGAATATATTTACATCGCCGGGCTTGACGGCAAACTGGTCAGGATTACACGCCTTAAGGGGGAGCATGACAAAGAATGGGTGGTCCAGCTTGGCGCCGGGAGCCGCGGAACGCCGCTTGTCTGGGATGGATTCGTTTATGTTGCAGATTATTCCGGGAGAGTTACCGTCGTTGATCCAGCCATACCCCGGGCTGCCACAATTCTGCTGGAGCTGGATACTCACATTGAAGCCGGCCTTGTCAACACTTCGGATAACCTGGTTGTTGCCGGTTGGGATGGAATCGTGCGCGCGATTGATCCCATTGTTGGCTTGAGCGACTGGGAATTTGACTGCGGGTCGATGGTTAGATGTACTCCGATCGTTACAGGTGACCTGATCCTGATCGGGGACACCAGCGGGACCCTTCATGCGCTGGATTCAGGCACCGGCGAGGAACGCTGGAGTGGTACATTGAGTGGCGAAATTTTCGGTACACCGGCACTGGATATTGAGCCGGTAATGAAAATTGAGGGTGAAACCGATCCTGCCTCGGCGCTCCGTCCGGATCCCGGAGTATACCCATATGACGTTTTGGAGCGGGTTATTATAGGCGGTGATCCGGTTAACGGGTTGTATCAGATCCTTCCTTCGTGGGTTGATGATGAAGAAGTGGAAACGGTTGAAATCGCCACGACTGCGTTTGTTGCGAGTGCCGGCGGGGAGATCGCCGCGTTTTCACTCAGGGATGGGACCCAGCTCTGGCATGAACAACCGGACCCGGCAGAGATATTCTGGGGCGGTCCTGCTTACATAGACGGGAAACTTTTCATAGGAGACATGGGTGGCAGGATTTTTGAAATCAATTCTGAAACCGGGGAAACTGAACGGACAATTGAGATCCATCACCCACATCCCGATCATTACGGCCCGTTGCCGCTGAGCAGGAGCCAGAATGGATTCCAGGAAGGTAATGGGGATTTGGAAGAATCTGTCGAGAACGGTACGCTTGAAGAGATTTTTGCCCCGCTGGTTGTGGATGATGAACGGATCTACGCCTGCACACTAAGGTACCGGGTACTGGCTATCGACCGTGAGACCGGTGAGGAAGTCTGGTCGTTCGATACGCAAGGGCAGAATCATGGTACCCCGATGCTGCTCGATGATCGTCTGATGTTCGGTTCAGATGATTTCTATTTCTACGGGCTGGACAAATTTAACGGCCTTCCCATCAATGGCGTAAAGTGATTTGTAACCACTAGTGTCCGGTAAAAAGTGAATGACTTGAAGAGCCCCGCCTCATCGGAT
>CBDURU010000041.1:0-25454 GCA_965369865.1 uncultured bacterium
ACCGCCAGCGATCGGTACTCGAACTCCAGGACCAGGTTGGAAGCACGCTCTCACTGGAAGAGATCATCCGTGAAATCCAGGGAAGCGGACCCGCGATAAGAGGGCTGGTTAAAAAGGGCTTCCTGGAAGAGATTATCGATTCATCCCTCCTGCCGCTCGAAGACCCTAAGGAACCGTCCATCAAGTTAAGTTCAGCCCAGGTAGCCGCTGTCGGCACGATTATTGAATCGATAGACGCGGGGAAATCAAGAACGTTCCTTCTTTTCGGTGTTACGGGAAGCGGCAAAACCGAGGTATATCTTGAAATTTGCCGACGCGCGATCGCTCTCGGAAAACGCGCGACCGTACTCGTCCCCGAAATCGCCCTCACATACCAGACTGTCAAGCGGTTCATGTACACATTTCCGCACCGGATCGCGCTTCTTCATTCGGAACTTACCGAACGCGAACGTCTCCACGAATGGCGTGCGATTCGACGCGGTGAACGTGACATCGTGATCGGCGCACGGAGCGCGCTTTTCGCTCCTATGCCGGATCGAGGCGTGATTGTTATTGATGAGGAATCCGAAACCGCCTACAAACAGCAGCAGCGTCCCAGGTACCATGCGCGTGAAACCGCCCGGAGGATGTCTAAAAATGAAAACAGCGTGCTCGTACTTGGCAGCGCGACTCCATCGATTGAATCTTTCCATGCTGCATTGAAAGGCACCTATTCGATGCTCCGATTGCCCGCACGGGTGGTTGGCGGGGAACTCCCGGCTGTGCGGATCGTCCGTCCCGGCATGGATGAGGTCGGTAAAAAGATTAAAAATTCGGAAACCATGGACGTGGACGGTCGGGAAATGTCGCTCGGATTGATTTCATCGGAACTCAGGGATGAATTAAGCAAGACCCTGGAGATGAAGCGTCAGACGATCATTTTTCTCAACCTGAGAGGTTTCGCCCAGAGCCTGATCTGCCCCAAATGCGGATGGGGAGCGAGGTGCCCGAACTGCGATGTATCTCTCACCTACCACCGGAGGGGTCGGCTGCAGAAATGCCATCACTGCGGTTTCCAGCAGCAGGTTATCGAGCATTGCATGAATTGTGAGCAGGACAAACTCGTATTTCTCGGTTGGGGTACCGAGCGGCTTGAAGCCGAGGTGCGGGAACTTTTCCCGGATGCTGTCACGCTTCGGATGGATCGTGATTCAGTTAAATCCAGAGGGCGGCGTCAGGCGATTGTGGAAGCGATGAGAAAACGTGAGGTGGATATTCTCCTGGGAACGCAGATGATCGCGAAGGGTCTTGATTTTCCATCCGTACGGCTCGTAGGTGTTATTTCAGCCGACCAGAGCCTGCATGTGCCCGACTTCCGCGCGAATGAACGAACCTTCCAGCTACTGACACAGGTTATCGGAAGAGCTGGAAGGTCGGACTCGCTTCAACGGCAGGGTGGCGGGATCGCGATTATTCAGTCCTACAATCCCGAGAACAGGATTATCCAGGACGCGACCACGCAGAATTTCGAGGATTTTTATAACCGGGAAATAATTCTCAGGGGTAAATTGAATTACCCGCCTGCGACACATCTCACGAGAGTGATTTTTTCAGGGAAAGACCAGACCACTGTCGACCGGATCTCAGAGAGTTTCGGAATCGCCCTCGACCGGGTAAAGGCTGAGATGTCATCTGAATCAAAAGCTGGATTATCTTCTGATTCAATGGCTGATTTGATGGTACTTGGTCCTGCTGCCGCGCCATTCGAAAAACTCGATAACAAGTGGCGATTCCACTGCATCCTGAAAGCAAGACGCGTGAGTCATATCATTACGTGGATGAACGCCGCATTCAGGCTGGCCCGAATCCCAAAAGGCATAAAAGTCGACATCGATGTCGACCCGATGTCAATGTTGTGAGTGAAGTTGCCTTGTGACTAACTACCGGGTGGCCCCTCAAAACGAGCGAAGCGAGTTTGGAGGGTTTTCTCGGGTGCTACCCTCAGACTGAGCGAAGGCGTGTCTGTGGGTGGTAATAGTTCCACTCATTGACATTCGCGGCTCTGAGACAGGGTCCCTACCTGTTCTCCACCGGCAGTTCTCCGCCGGGGCCCCAGATGAACCTGATATCCGATTCCCCGCCGACCGTGTAACTAACCACATGCTGCGTTTCATCGGGCACCAGCATGTTTTGATTTGCGGTTGTGAATTCCCGTGGTTTCCATGGCACGTATGAAATTCGCCACGTTTCCATCCCGCTTTCTATGTCGGTCAGAACAACCGCGCGACCGGTGCGGGACATCACTCCCGGCGTGGATGAATATAGGAAAAAATCGCCGTTGGGTGCGAAATCGACCCAGAGTTTCATTTCTTCGAATACCGCCAAGCGACGGCTCGCGTCCGAATCGAGACTGTATAAATACAACTGCTCACCGCGTAGTCTTGTGGCATCAACTTTAAATTCATCCTCATAATCGAGCGTATACATCAGGTAACGTCCGTTCGGATGCCATACGGGATTCCCGGTCCGGGTGTTTATCGCGACCCTGGTTATCGCGTTGGTTTCCAGCGTTTCCAGATCGATGAGATACACATCCACGCGAAATCCGAGATCGAATGTGGCGAGATATATTGTGCCGTCCGGTGAGAACCCACCCAGGTCGACAACGGGATTCTCCGAAATCCTTTCGGAAATTACACTCGCATTGTTAATAAATTGAAGCCACTTTTTTTCAGGATCGTCTTCGTCCAGCAGGGCTACAGCAAGCATGCCGCCATCGTCCAGCATTGTCATATCGATAATCTCATCCGATGTCGAGAACCATTCGCTTTCCTTGAAACTTATAATCGGCAGGGGATTGGCGCCGGGATGGAATGATTCCTCTGGCTCGATACGTGCAAATTCCACCCGCAAAATAATATTCGTGCCGTTATCGTCCAAACCCCGGATCGCGATAACATCATTCCTGGATACCGCCCATGGTTTATCAGAGCTGGCGGTCAGTTCGGTATCAAATTCATACTCTGTGACCAGATCGCGGTCCATCTCGAGACGTGTCAAGCCGAGGAATCCGTCCGGGTTGTCCCGAAGGAGGTAGGTCGCCGATCCGGTGGATTTGACGTCATGAACATTTTCCAGGCCGTAAAGAATACAATTTATGTCGTTGGTATTTTCCAGAATACGGTACAGTGCCGTCGAGTCATCGCGGGTTTCCCAGTACATCACGGGATGACTGAATTCCATGTAGGGTTCGATAATGTTTTTAATTACACCCTTTGGTTCCCTCGACACGCAACTGGAACAAAGGAAAATAAGGATAAACAGGGAAATAATTGTCGATAAAATGCAAACGCGTCTCAATTGCTGCTCCTTGCCTGAAAGCTTATAGGAAAAATTAATCATTTAAAGCCATCGAAAAAACGACAAACCGTAGAACAGCACGGCAGTGCGTCTACCACCTTAAAACAATCTTTTCGACGCACTGCCATTCGACGCACTGCCGTGCTGTTCTACGGTTTTATCATTCCTCATTTTAATCATAATCATCCGGAAACCTGTAAATCAATCCTTTCGACGCACTGCCGTGCTGTTCTACGGTTTTATCATTCCTCATTTTAATCATAATCATCCGGAAACCTGTAAATTAATCCGCAGCGGCTAAAAATGGTTAATACCTGATATAACAATAATTTTCAACTGAATCAGTGCGATCCGTTACTTAGTTCAATCAGCCTGAGGAATTCCATGCGGGTTTTTGAAAAACGTTTGAACCCGCCGCGCATCGCGCTGGTAATCGCTTTAGAATT
Source organism: uncultured bacterium (assembly GCA_965369865.1). Lineage (GTDB taxonomy): Bacteria > JAJVIF01 > JAJVIF01 > JAPKYR01 > JAPKYR01 > JAPKYR01. Next base: position 3,786 of record CBDURU010000041.1, read on the forward strand.
CTGTTTCTGAATACCCCGCATCATCATGCAGAGATGGTGTGCTTCTATGACAACTCCCACGCCTTTTGGTTTCAAAACGGCCATCAAAGTGTCGGCTATCTGGTTGGTCAGGCGTTCCTGCACCTGCAGACGCCGGGCGAAAACATCCACGATCTCGGGGATTTTCGACAGACCGATTATTTTCCCGTTTGGAATGTAAGCCACGTGCGCTTTTCCGAAAAACGGCAAAATATGATGCTCGCATAACGAGTAAAGTTCGATATCCCTCAGGAGGATCATTTCGTCGCACGTGTCCTCGAAAATTCCATCTCCGATAACCTCGTCCAGGTTCCGGTAATAACCGGCGGTAAGGAATCTCAGGCTGTCCGCGACCCGTGCAGGTGTCTTTCTAAGATCGTCACGATCGGGATCCTCGCCAAGCAGTTTAATTATTTCACGGTAATGTTCCGCGATCTTCCCCGATGTCTCGCCGTTCAAGGGCGGGAAGAACATCCCGTCGAGATCGACTACCGGCTCATGTAAATCGTCCTGACCGGATTTCGTAGTTTTCTTCGTAACCATATTAAGTAACCTCATTGAAATATACAGAACGATGATTATACCGCCTGATTGAAAGGGCTGTCTATTTGTAAATGGATTCGTGTGGGATTTGTACAGGCAATTAGAGGTTATTAAGCTCAATTTTTCGCGGGGTTGATTCGATCAATTCATCCTTTGTTCAAGGTAAGTCGGCTGATTCGGTCCAGGATTGGAGTGATGATGAAGAATTTTCCAGCCACCGGGCTCGCGTCGGAAAATATTCGTGACATATACCTGGATGGACAAAGTCTCGTCCCCATAGGTGGTTACAAGTGTACCGGTGAGGAAACTCCACCCGATGTCGCCGTGGCGCATTACGGATACCGGATGTAAAACCGCCTTCAATTTGCTCGTATGATAAGTAATCGCCTCGATCGCAATCCTGACCGCTTCCGGTCCTTTCGCCATCTCTATCCCGGGAAAAATCAGTGTTATCCCGTCGAAATCGCTCCAGCATGCCAAAATCGCATCGACATTCAGCGACTGAAGGGCGTCGATGAAGCGGGAATCGGCATCCAGTACCGGATCGATATCCTCGATATCATCATTCAGGAAATCTTCACGCATGGCTAAAATGAAATTCCAAGGTTTGCACTACTGATTTTATCCCACAAATTCAAATTCATCCACCGCCGGGACAATTCCAGCTTCCGCAGCGCGGGAAAGAAGCTCCCTGACCGCCCTGCGTCCGGTCTCCCCCCAGTCGAGAGTGTAGTCATTAACATACATTGAGACAAACTCGTCAACTTTTTCCATCGTCAGGTCCCGACCGTAGTCTCCGGCATAGCTGATAGCATCCTCACGGTGTTCCATCCCGTACCCGATGCTTTCACGTATTGCCTGTCCGGCTTTGTTATGTATTTCAGGACCCAGGCTTGTTTTAATCACATTTGCACCGAGTGGAAGTGGAAGCCCGGTCTCTTCATGCCACCACTTTCCGAGGTCTCCGATACAATGCAGACCTTCATCCTCGTAGGTTACCTGCCCTTCATGGATGATAACACCCGCGGCCACATCGTTGTTTTTAACGGCGTCCATGACCCGGTCGAACGCGATCTCCTCGGTCTTGAGTCCCGGGACAGCGAGTCTCAGGGTCAGGGCAGCGGTGGTAAGGGAACCGGGTATCGCGACGATTTTCCCCTGGAGTGATTTGAGATCCAATTTTTCAAGGGAGACAATTTTGGGACCGTAGCCGTCGCCGACACTAGCGCCGCAATTCAGGAGCGAGTACTCCCTGGCCAGGTACGGGTAAGCGTGAATGCTTATGGCAGTGATATCGAACTGGTTCTTCAGGGCTGCCTGGTTCAGGGACTGGATATCCGAAAGCGTGTGTTCGAAATCGATCCCCGGTACCCTGACATGTCCTTTGGCGAGCGCCCAGAACATGAAAGCATCGTCGGAATCGGGAGAATGGGCAAGCGTAAGCTTTAACGTTGAATCATCCATCGCAACAGAGCGGTAGTCTATCATATTCAGGCATAAAATGTTATGGGTAACACATGAAAATCAGAAGTCGAAATACCCGGATTTTAACTAACCCAAAGACCCTGAATCATCCTGAAACACCTTTAAACATCGGGGTTTCATGGCATTCAGCACGTTCAACCAGTTACCTGAAGCAGGATACTAATATCAGAGGAGAGAAAGACGCCAGTACCTTTTTGAGCGTCGTATTTTCTTATTAACATGACTTCTAAACAAGACACAATTAACGGATTTTTCTGTCCTTCAAAGATATTGATAGACAGCAATCCTGATTTGAATACCAAAAAGGGCAAGATCAGTAAAGCCAAATTGATTGCGGAATCAGGATTCTACGACTGGCTTGCGCCTCATTACGACAGGCTGCAACCTGTCATGGACCCATCGCGCTACCAGGCCCATTCGATAATTCTCGACGTATTGAACGCGATCGAGCCGGTACCCGGGAGAATTCTGGATATCGGATGCGGAACGGGCCTGCTGACCTGCCAGATCCTGGAACTCTTCCCGGACGCACATGTCACGGCGATCGACGGGTCAATCGCGATGCTCGAGGAGGCACGGGCGAATCTTGAAGAATTTACCGACCGGATCACACTCGCGAAAGCGGATTTCCGGGACTCCTGGGAGGACGCACTCGACGGGGATGTCGATGTGGTTGTGCACTACACATCGCTGCACCATATCCCGCACGACGCGCTTCGCGAGATTTACACCAGGCTAATCAAGGTCCTTAGACCCGGCGGATGGTTCCTTCACGGGGACATCACCGAGGAGCGGCTCCCGGAGCCGGTGCAGCGGATCGCGGAGAATATACGGGATTTTCAGCGGAGTTCCGTGGCAGATGATCTTGCCGATGGAGCAAAGCTGCTTCACAGGCTCGATCAGGTTAAAAATGCCAATGAGAAGAAGGGCGGGCTGCTCGAACTTCCCGCGCTTCCAGAACAGCAGATAGCATGGCTCATGGAAGCGGGGTTCGAGTTCGCCACGAGGGTTTTTCAGGACTGGAGGTTGTCACTGTTCCTTGCAAGAAAACCTGAATAAGTATCTCTTGCCGGGAATCTGGCGTTAGTCTGAATAGGAGAGAAGCCAGAGAAAGAAATTCTTTCTTTAATGCCCTTCTAAAATTTGCCCGGACCCCGGTCCGGGCTTTTTGGGGTTCGTTGCAGGTGTTGCCGTTGCTGCAGCTATATTTCTTTACTACTCTTCTCCAACAATGAATGCAACCTTGATCTGAGATCGGTACTCAGTAATTTCCCCGTTTTTTACAGTGGCATTGGTGTTCAAGAGTTCAATCCCTGTAATATTCTTGACAGTTTTCGTCGCTTCCTTTAGTGCGTTTTCAGCAGCTTCCTGCCAGCTATTGGGAGACGCTCCCATGAGTTCAATGATTTTTGATGTAGACATTGATTACCATCCTTCTTGAGATTTAATTATTGGATCAGGAGTGACTTTAACAATTAAAACGAATCCGGTCAAATTATTAATTTACAGGATATGCGGGAAGAAGCTGTTGAAATTATTTACGATTATATGGTGCTTTATCAGGAATAATAACTTTATATGCAGGATAAGCACCTGAAATAAACGCAGGAATAGATAAAAATTAAATGATTTAAGTTTGAAGTAATATTTAGGGTTGACAAGTGATATTAAGTTGGGTACGATTTAGTCACAAATTTCTAAGGAGGAGTACATCCATGGCAAAAAAAAGAATGAAGTGGAAGTTATTTAGCATTTTTTTAGTATTTTTAATGTCTTTAATTTTACCTTGTACTGCATTGGCAATTGAATGTTGTGAAGAAATAGATACTACACCTGGTTCAATTCCTAAAACATGGACCTGTACCATAGACGGTCAGCCCTATGAATGTACTGGTGACTGCCCAGGTGTCAGGTATAACTACCAGTGTAATCCCCCTCCATGTGACAATTGTCATGCGATGGTGTTAATCTGGGAATTTACCGGTCCTTGCACCTCGCGTGACCCCACATGCGATGGTTGGGGTCTCTGTTCATTAACACTTTCCGATTCATGGGGTTATTGCGATTTAATCTGTGAATGTGATTAGGAGGAAGAACGAATGAACCTTACAACTAAACTTTGTTCTTTAACATTACTTGCAGTCGTTTTCAGCCTGGTAAGTTCAGGATGCTCAGATAAGCAGGTGAATAATCCTGAACGTGTTGTTAATCCTGCTTCCGGGAATTTTATTAATGAAGAGGTAGTACTGACTCTGGATGATGTTCATGGGGACCACAACCTTAAGATGATCGGAGGGTGGGGCGGTCTGAAAACTCATGAATCCTGGTTTTTAAGAACTGTCTGGTCACCCCAGCGTGTAAATTTACTTATTGAAGGACTAAAGTATTTTTACATTCAGAATGGTGCATTTCCATCGAGTTTCGATGAATTCAGCCAATCGAGTTTTCTTGCATTCACTACTGTTGACCCGGTAAGTTTTAAACAGATCAACTACAACCACCCAATCACAAGTATGGACGATTACCTGAACTTGATAGTAGATCCTTCATCTACTGAATGGACCATCACAGGCCGTCAGCCAAACTTCCCGGGTGGCGAGTGGATTGAAGCTGTCTGGCAGATTGACCCAGTGAAATATAGCTGGGACAGGCTTGTAACTCATAATAATTCCACCTACCCAAATGCTGTAGCAATGAAAGGTGCATACGTGGCCAACTGCCTGTTCCGGATTCTATGGGAGCGTGAGAACAGAAGGAATTCCATGCCGGTTGATGCAACTGATCTTCTCGATGGCTTATGGATCGTTAATTATGATTGGGCTGCTGATAATCCGAACTTTGCTTATCAGGCTGCAAGTTTTCAATTTGGTCTGGATTCCGATCGTCATAGGGTAGTTGCCATTTGGACTGACCTTGAAGGATCAGTGTATTCTGAAACGTGGGTTTGGAATCCATGGCCTGAAGGCGTCTGGCGTACTCTACCGGTAACTGGACCTGAGGATCCTGACGCTCTGACAGGAATTCCCATGGGTCCGGTATCTGAACTATATGACGGGATCCCTGAAGTTTTATGGACTTGCTCACTTTTAAATTCTGAGCCTGTGTCATCCACCATCCAACAGAACTAGAATAGTATATTGGAATAAAAATTTATCAGCTCTGAATGCTGAATCTAGTAATCTATCGGGTTGTGAAAGTTCACACCCGATTTTTCATTGGGAAATGTCCTAGTATGCAACTAAAATCCCATCCCTGTGTCAGATAATCACCTTCTGCCAATTCACTCGAGAACGATTTTGACATGTATAATGATAACTTACGGTGGATACGGTCACAACTCCACTCGCTAACAGGATACTTGCTCCATGAAAAAAGAACAGTTGGCCGGATATTTTGTGTTGTGTCTTCTTTTTGTCCTGGTAATGGTCGGGCTTTATTCGAATACTTTAATAGATTACATCCCGAGATGGCTTTCCTCATCGACTCCTCGATCGGTTATAAGGCATTTCATATTCCTCAACTTTTTTCTTACGTTCGTATTATTGATTGCTACTCATAAAATTCCAAGGGTCGGCGCATTCGCGGTTGTATTTGTATCCATCGCCATTTTTATTTCCCATCTCAATGAAATCGGGATTTTAACTCAGTATTTCTGGCTTCTTCTGCCATCTGCATACGGGATCGGCTGGCTGATATATTCCTTTAAATATAATGTGGGTGGTTTCAGGTTCAGTACGAAGTACGACGACGATGATGATTGACTCATCAGTATGCCCCCACTCCATGCTATAATCCCCTCAACACATGCCCGCTATCGAGATCAGAAACCTGTCGAAGTGTTTTCGGCTCTACACATCCAAGACGGAGTCCGCGATTGAGCGCTTCCTCATGATGAAACGCTCCCGCTACGAAAAGCTCTGGGCGCTCGATGATATCAACCTGGACGTTAACGAGGGAAGGGTTGTGGGAGTCATCGGGCCGAACGGGAGCGGGAAGTCGACGCTTCTTAAAATCCTGTCGAGGATATACCGCCCGGACAAAGGCTCATACAAGGTGAACGGGAATGTCGCGGCGTTACTGGAGCTTGGCGCGGGATTTCATCCTGAGCTTACCGGGCGCGAGAATATTTATTTGAACGGGTCGATTTTAGGGTTGACGCGAAAGGAGATCAGGTCGAAGTTCGATGATATCGTCGAATTTTCGGGGCTGGAGAGGTTTCTCGACACGCCGATCAAGAATTACTCGTCGGGGATGGTGGTACGTCTCGGGTTTTCGGTCGCGATGGCTATCGATCCGGAGGTATTGCTGATCGATGAGGTGCTGGGTGTCGGGGATTTGAATTTCTCGAAGAAATCGTTCGAGGCGATCAAGTCGTTCGCGGAGCAGGGCCGGACGATTTTATTCGTGTCGCATGACCTGAGCGTCGTGGGATCGTTCGCGGATGAGGTTGTGTGGCTCGATGAGGGGAAGATTCGGGGGTTTGGAAAACCGGACGACATTATCAAGCAGTATATGCAGGATTTGCAGATCAGGCGGGAGGATATGCATTCGAAGGGCCGGGCTATCATGGACGGGATGAAGAAGGAAAGATCGGGTTCTGGGGAGATGACGATCGAGCGGGTGCGATTTTTCGGATCGGACGGGGAGGAGAAATATCTATTTACAGCCGGTGACGATTTAAATGTAGTCGTTGATATAAAAACGCACAGTAAGATTGACAGCCACTCACTTTACCTCTCATTTCACGCGTTCGATGGCCGGATGCTTATCGGGCCGCTGCTGAGGCCGTACGACGCTCCGATGGAGGGCGAATCGCGGATAAATATCCGTTTTCCGACGCTGCCGCTTTTGAAAGGGGAGCATTTTCTGTCGGTGGGATTGTTCCATGACGACTGGGTGAACGCATACGATTTTCACGACCGGTTTTATCGATTTACGGTAAGCCAACCGACGGAATGGGGGATCAAGGGCGAGATTTACGTAAATGCCGAGGTAGAGTATCTAAAGTAAGTGAGTACGACAATTCAACCCTGAACTCGTCCGTGAGGTAAATTACTATGCTGGTGGTAAATGCATCGCACCGGGAGGCAATTGAGCATCGGGTGGTCCTGAAATGGTCCAGGTACATCCTTGCGGCGTGCGCGTTGATCGGATCGTGGCTCGCGCCCGGATATCAGGAAACGATTTTGTTGCCCTTGATAATCGGGCTGGTGTCATTCTGGGCGACAATCTGCCATCTCGCGGAAGGTTTTTCGCGTGGATATGTAATCAACCCGGGATTCTCGGGTATTTTATTTATCGCGATCGCATTGTTCTCACCTGGGTACATACCAATATTACTGGGTATCGCGTTTGGGATTATAAGTTACCTCCTGATTCTCATGATCATTTCGACGAACCCGGTACTTCGCGAGTATCCGGACAGCCAGTTGTATTCGATCAGGCATCCTTTTGAGAAATTGATACCGCTCCTGTATGTAGCGCCGGTGAAGCTGTCGCCGGTTCTCAGTGCGGTACCGGCGTACTACTGCACAATCGGGATTTTCAGCATTCCATGTCTGAGGATTACATATTTTGATTCAATATCGATCCACAAGTATATTGTGACCCTGGCATCGAGCCTGGGTAGTGAGCCGGGAAGCTGGAAGGAAGCGATAATAATTTTCCGGAGGGCGGTCGGGATACTCAACCTCCTGGAATCGCTCCAGCGGTACGAGGGAGTCGATCTGGACGGGGTCGCGCTGGCGGCATCGGCACGGCTTGCCCTGAGGGAAATCCCCTTCCCCGCAAAGATGGTTCTCTCCGAAGTAGTTAATACTTTCCGGACTCTGAAGAGGGATATAATAAAGGACGCGTTTGATTTTCAGACCGTACCTGCGCCATGACTTTAAAAATCCATTGAAGTTACCCCCGCATGCGGATATACTAAGCCCTTCGTAAAGGAGATTATTTTTTAATGATCAGCACCAATGACTTCAGGAACGGAACATGTTTCCGGTACGACAATCAACTGTGGAAGATAACCGAGTTCCAGCACGTAAAACCGGGAAAAGGTCCGGCATTCGTGCGTGTGAAGCAGCTAAATTTAAGAACCGGCGCAATAGTTGAAAGAACGTACCGCGCCGGGGAAAAGATTGAGGATATCCGTGTTGAGAATCGGGATATGTCGTATTTGTATCGTGAAGGCACAAATTACATTTTCATGGACAACGAGAACTACGAGCAGCTTGGAGTGAATGAAAAATTAATCGGGGACAAGGCTGGATTTCTCCTTGAAAATACGAATTCGACTATCCTGATGTACGAGAATGAGATACTCGTTGTCAGCCTGCCGAACTTCCTGGTGGTTAAAGTTACAAGGACAGACCCTGGTGAAAAGGGAAATACGGCACAGGGTGGAAGTAAACCCGCGACAATCGAGAGCGGAGCCACGATCCAGGTTCCGCTGTTTATTAACGAGGGGGAGAAAATCAAAGTCGATACCCGTGATAGACGTTATGTGGAACGGGTTAAGTAATTATTTCTACAGGCAATCTCAATCGGGGAAAGAAGATCTCCCGTCAGGTTTAAAATTTTTTTTACATTTAGTGTATTTATGGTAATAATCACAGAGATTATTTTGAAATAGAACGAATAGTGATATTCAAATTGCTTAAAATAAAATATAACAATAAAGATTTACCAGGTTAAGGCCAGGGTGCTTTAAGAATGAAACTGCCGTCAAACAGCGATGAAGCTGCGAACTGTATCGACCAGACACTGCTGCGTCCGGAACTCCCGGAATCAACCTATAAACAGTGGCTCATTGATAATGCCAGGAGGAAATTCAAAACCCTTTTCGTGCCTCCATATTATGTACCGCTCGCGTCGATGTACTGCATTGAAACCGAAACCCGTGTGGGGTCGGTAGTTGGGTTCCCGATGGGATTCATGGTGCGCCACACGAAGATCCAGGCATTGAAGGATCTTATCGACCGTGGGGCGGAAGAGATTGACTTTGTTGTCAATATCTCCTTCCTGAAATCGGGCAACGATGCCGAATTCAAGGGGGAATTGAAGGACCTTCGCGCGTATGCTGATTCCCGTAAAACTGTCAGGGATGAGCCGGTTATCTTAAAAGGCATCATTGAATGCTGCTATCTCACCGAGGCTGAGAAACGATGGGCGGTGGAGCATCTGGCGAACACCGGGATCGATTTTGTAAAAACCTCGACCGGAACGGCACAGGGGGGCGCGACTGTAAACGATATAGTGCTCATTAAATCATCCTCGCAGAGACGGATTGCGATAAAAGCATCGGGTGGAATTCGCACGAAAGAGGACCTGGAAAAAATGCTGAAAGCCGGGGCTGACCGGATCGGCACCTCGTACGGGGCGCATATAATCGCGGAATATATATCCATACCGGAGTTTTGATTTAATCGAAAAAAAGGGTACAGGCACTTTTATGATCCATGTCACGACGCTTATTTAAGTCTCACTCCAACGGATGCAGTAAAACCTCGTCTCTCAATTCCCTTAACCGGTCAAACACCCAGGTAACCTCATCAGAAACAGGCGGATCTTCAGGCAGAGTAACAACCATGGCGTAAGTTATACCAGGACCGATTAACTCAGGATTAGTTGCGAGAAGTAAAAAATACTCCGATACTTCTTCACCAGGATATGGATATCTACCCGGTTCTGTTCCCTCAAATGCAGAATAATCAAATAATATTTCACTGTTCTCGTCAAGATAAGCAATTATGTCCTCAAATTCCTGAAGTGATGGAAAATCATATTGATAGCAAATATCTCTATTGCACCAATTGTCGGAGTAACCAGCAAATTTATAATCATCACCGTATGAACCTCCACGCAAGGAGAGGTTTAATACAGTACAACAGCGCGGCTGACTGTCATCGTATTCTTTATAAATCAACAACCAGGTGTAATCATACAAATCACCCACGACTTCAGCCGGTAAAGGTTCGAACCAGGTGGGGCCTCCAGGACGCCAGTTAGCGTAAAGATTTATCATGCCTGGGCTTTTAATTTCCTTGCCAGGCTTATTTCCGGTTACGTTTGAACCATTTGCATCCATGAATCCACAGAGAACCAGAATTAGTATCATGTGAAATATTAAAAATAACTTTTTCATCATTATCATCTCCCCGGGTGCCGCCCATACACATTCAGCCCAGCATTGAGTTCCATTCTGATTTTACCTTCGATGGGCTGAATGTTTATGGGTGAAAGTCCAGTCCAAAATTTTATATCACAGGAAAACATTCCCTCTCGACCTTAATTGGACCCACCTCACTTCTCATCCAGAATCTTGCACTCGACCAGTAATAATCGTCCGGGCTTTTTACAAGTCCCCTCCTTACTGGATTGTTATGAATATACTCAACCTGGTTGATGATTTCTTTCGTTGTCCAGTAATTTCTGTCGTATCCTCCACCATCCTGCCAGAAACGGTATTTCGGTTTATGCTGCCCGGTTTCCAACATTTTCAGTGAATCAGGATTTGCCTTTTTAAGACGGTTGATAACCTTTTTTGCGGATGAAAGTTTAATGGATTTAAGTATACCCGATATGGAATAAATGCTCTCTTTCGGGAAAATAAGAATATGAATGTGTTCGGGCATGATCACATATGCCCATACTTCAAAATTGTGGTTCAGTCTGGCTGAATTTATTGAATCAACAACGTAAAGTTTCGGGGTATCAGCATCCAGGAAAGGTTTACGTTTGAAGCATGAAAAGGTAATTTCATGGGCATGACCGGGGATGTTAAATCTCTGTGGCCCGGAGCTGGGAATTATTTGGTCAGAGCCTTTCACGAGCATATTATACCTTATAGAGTGATGAATTCGTGTTGGTGGATGTGTGTTGAATTAATCAAGTCCTGACACCCATAAACATTCAGCCCATCGAAGGTTAACGATAAATTGTAGATACATGAAGGGCTGAATGTGTATGGGCGGCACCCGGGGTTAACGATAAATTGTAGATACATAAAGGGCTGAATGTGTATGGGCGGCACCCGGCTAGCAAAATCCTAGACGGGACATTCCACTCACCACTCACCATCAGGTGTAAACTTGCCCAGGAAAATATCACGTTGGCCGTTTGAAATCCGGATCGATATCCACAGTTTAATTGGTTCCTATATTAGTTCTCTTAATTACTGCCAGGTTACAAACCCGTCGGGATGATCTCCACCGGCGCCGATGTCGTTGATCGTCCAGGTTGAATCGTTGCCGCAGCCCTGGTCCATTTTCTGCGATGTATAGGTATCAAGGCCGGCGAGGTCGAGGAACACCCCCCACGATCCGCGGTTACGGCCGGTGGAAAAGTACCCGTTGCCAATGGAGCCGGTATGCGTTGTCAGGTAATTATCGTTACCACCGTAGTCGACAAATACACCGGTACCGCATTCATTGCCGCCTCCAAGAGAATGCGCTGTCGTCGTATATGTATCATCCCCGCCTTCCTCGAGGAAGAATGTATTCGAGAAATCGTGTCCGCCGCCTACACCAACACCGGTGGTTGCCGTGTATGAATCATTTCCGAATCCCTTAGCCAGGAAAAAGGCGGTTCCATAATGAGCGGTCGCGCCGTAGACGTACCATATTCCATAGCATGTATCATCGCCGCCGTAATCAGCGAAAATTCCGGTTCCGTACCAGTACGCGCATCCACCGCCGAAAACACCGCACGAGAATTCATCGTTTCCGGATTTATCGAACAGGATCCCCTGTCCGCCGGATTTCCAGATCGTATCATTCGGGTAATCGACGCCGTCGTAACGCAACCCGAATCCCTGGCCCTGGCTCATGGATACATTATGTTCGCTGGTTTGCGCACTCGGATATTTAATATTTGTATCGTTCGCTGTCCAGCGGTCGTTGCCATCTCCGTCAAAGGCGAAACCCCAGCCCTTTACATATCCGAATCCCTGGGAATACTGGTAGCAGTCGTATAGATCGTTCCCCCACTCGTCGATCATGAAACCAAGGCCGTGAAAACCGGACCCCTGGCTGCAACCGTCAGCGTTGTATGTATCGTCCCCACCGGAATCGAGTAGTACACCGACCCCGAAATTGGCGAATCCCTGGGCGAAACGGAAATTATCATAAGTGTCGTTTCCGAAGCAGTCCCACAGGACACCGATACCCATGCGTCCCGCACCCTGTGAATAATTTCCGTTACCCTGGTCTGTGTAAATATCATTTCCCGAAAGGTCGATGCATATGGAGAAGCCGTTATTTAACGACGCATTAGCTCCCGCGGGGCAGTTGTAAGTATCATCACCGCCGGGATCGATCAAAAGAAGGTATTCAGCGCCACTGTGGGTGTCCTGGCCGCTGGAGCCGAGTTCGACAGTACCGATCGGGGTCTCCCACGACCAACCCGGAGAAGGCTGCGGGACGTAATAGAGTCCAAGGTCCCTGATTCCGTCAAACGCCTGGAGAACGGGTCCTGCAGCCCTGTACATATTGGGGTAATCAAAACCCTCCATCGCATAAAGAACAGAGTAATAGATCGCTGAGAGATCATAGAACCAATTAGTGCCGTAGTTGAAAATGTCCCCCTGGTCCTGGGATGAATATTGCGAGATTGCAGTCTCCCTGTATGGGTACCCTTCAGCGACCGACTTCAACATGGCCGCGGTCATATATTGCAGATTTATCGGAAGCCCGGCGGTTTCAATCGCGATCTGGCTTTTTTCACCCGGTGAAAGGCTTGAACCGATTGCCGCATATAAAATCGCCATAGTATCGGCGATCGGGTTCGCGGTTGGGTTGTAGCCGAAACTGACCGGAGAGAAAGTCTCACCAAGCTGCTGCGATCCGATGGTCAGGATGCTATAGAGATCAGGTGGGTCGGTCTGGATTTCCAGGTTGTCGAGAAGGTTCCAGCAGTATGGGACCGTTTTCAAAGGCTCGCGATGGATGCCGTCATAGTACGGGAGACGGGTATCGCCATAGCCAAGGTCGGGTGCGAAGAAATTAATATCGGTTCCCTCATATTTCATATTCTCTTTCGTCAGGGTGGCTCCCGGGTTGCCGTTGTTCCACTTGTGCATCATGCTCAGCGCGCTTTCGAGCCTGTCCTGTGTAATCAATTTTACCTCGATTTCAATCGGCTCGTAGATCAGCGGACCTGCCGTGCTTCCCGCCTGCAACCAGCACTGGTAAAATCCAGGCGCCGCCCCGTAGAGGTTGGCAACGGTGGCTTCCCAGTAATCCCCGACCTTAACCAGGTCAACGGGTGCGATCGCTCCCATGGAACTTAAGTCGAGCTGGACAAAGGCGATATCGTTCTGCCAGTCCTTGACATCCACCTGGATTTTTTCGGAATACGATGCGGCCGTGCCAAGAAAATCGATCGGTTTATAGATTTCCATCTCGTACGGCTCCTCGCAATTACCGGGGAAACTGGTCTCGAATGAGAAAGCCACAGGGCCGGACCCAGGTGGAAGAATCAAACGGTATGTCGCGATATAGGTCTGATGTGCTTTGAACGCACGCTTGGGAGTGTCCTTACTGAAAGCGACAAACGGGTTACGCGCAAGGTCTCCGGGGAGGTCGAAAAGATCGGTATAGTTATCAGCATCGAGGAATTGCTGAGATTCTTTCAGGTAAAAAATCCCCCGGGTATCGTATGCCGTGAGCGCTGTCGGATTGGTAATTGATACCCTGAGATTAATAAGGCTAAGGTCGGGATCAAAGCTCAATATTTGCAGTTGCAGGCATTCCGGGCAGAACGGGGGGAGAAGGAATTGTGTGATGTCGACATGGAACTCCGCATCCCGTTTGGCCTGCCAGGAAATATCCAGGGTTTCGTAATCAATGTATGCTTCAAAAACACCCCAGAAAAAGTGACCGTCCATATTACCGGACCCTGTAATTTGAAAATCATCCAGGGGCGGAGCGACCGGCGAAGTCTTGCTGCCGTGGGAACATCCAACGGCCAGAGTAACCGTCAGGCTTGTTAATAGAAGTGGGATTATCCAGGACCGCATTTGAATCACCCTTATTTTGCGTAATCGTAAAAGTTTACCTTATGAATTGAAGCAATCCGGCCATTTGGGAACCAAAGTGCATTCGTAACCAATCGCTTAAAGCGTTTGTTAGTTAACGATGATACCATGGAACAGGTTCGTAAATAAAGTTAGGGGTTAATGAATACAAAACTATTATCGAACCAGGCCGTATTTTATCTCGTCCCAGTGTGCACTCATGGCGGGATTATCCTCAACGGGGATCATCAGGACAACCTTGGTGCCTTCACCAGGTGCGGACTTGATATCGAATTCCGCGTTGATATCATCGGCACGCTCCTTCATACCAAGCATGCCGAAAGTCTCGAACCTTTTTTGAGATTTTGAAACTTCTTCCACGTTAAAACCTATACCATCATCTTCAACAATCAGGATAACCTTGTCGGCCATGTATTTGAGGTGAACCCATGCGGTGGTACATTCGGCGTATTTCTTTATGTTATTCAAAGCCTCCTGAGCGATACGGAAAACGGTCAGGTTAATAAGCTGTCCCAGAGGGTATTCCTTACCATCGACAGCAAAACGTACATCGGCGCCTTTATCCTCTTTAAAGGAGGAAACGATACGCTTGATTGTCGCAACAAGCCCCAGGTCCTGAAGAGTCATCGGCCTAAGGTCGAAAATAAATCCTCTTATTTCATCAAGAGCCTGTTGGGAGATATGTTTCATTTTAGAAATTTCTTTCGGAACCTGGGTTGGGTCTTTCTCGTAAATTTTTGAAAGGATATCCATTCGCAAGACGACATTCGCGATTGCCTGGGCCGGGCCGTCATGGATTTCCCTCGCGATTCTCTGCCTTTCGAGTTCCTGAGACCTGATAATAGCCGACGAACCCATTGAGCTTCGCGACCCGGCACCAGAGGTCTGAGATTGAAGGATCTGGGAAGGAGTTGTTTTACGTAAACTAATTTCGACAAGTTTACGGAGAGCGACCTTGACGAGGTCCATTGCATTCATTGTATTCATCAATCGTGTGCGGAATTCAGAATAGGCATTCGACAATCGCGCAGACTGGTTAGGTTCCCAAACCTCCTCCTCAATCAGGTCAATAATAGCTTTAAGGCTTTCCTGGGCATTGAGTAAATCCTGCTGGACAATTGAATGATCCCCTTCTTTAAAACCTGTTTCACTGAAATGGGTATCGAGATCGGCAAGTGCCTGCAGCAGTGAGAGCAGATCTTCGATACGGCTGCGTTTAACCACACCTTCAGCTTCGAGTTCGGATATCTTTTCCTCAACTGAATCAAGGTCACTCCGAAGCTCGGATCGCACGCGATCCAAATGCTGTAAAGCAATTTCACCTGGACTGGTACTTTGCATAACCAAACTCCTCTTCCGGGTCATAAACCCTTACATTAATATCACTCATTTATGGGAAAATAATCCGTCAAAACAGAGAATACGGGGAGTATTTAAATGATAACAACCGGTTATTCACAAACTTCTTCAAGCCTTTCGATTTCGATCGCCAGGCCGGTTTCGGGATTAACGGTAATGATTACGCCATTGCATATCACAGGTCCTTTCGCGACCTCGAACCTTACGGGCAAGCCAGTCCGGAATTTCCGGAGGATTTTATCGGAACTAACGCCAAGTACACTATTTAAGGGCCCGACCATCCCGACATCAGCCTGGAATGCGGTGCCGCCAGGTAAAATTTTCGTATCGGATGTAGCAACATGAGTATGAGTTCCCAGGACCGCGCTAACCCGGCCATCGAGAAAGATCCCCATTGCGACTCTCTCGCTCGTGGCTTCGGCATGGATATCGACAAGAATAACCGGGGTAATT
The DNA here is from genome assembly GCA_965369865.1 of uncultured bacterium. Taxonomy (GTDB): domain Bacteria; phylum JAJVIF01; class JAJVIF01; order JAPKYR01; family JAPKYR01; genus JAPKYR01. The sequence continues at coordinate 19,675 of CBDURU010000041.1, forward strand.
TTACGGATCTCATCAACACAGGAATCGGCAGCGGCGAACGGTGAATCAATCGGGTCCATAAAAACCTGCCCCTGAATATTCAGAACCCCGATTTTCGCGCCACTTTCCAGTTCAATAATTCCCCATCCGGATCCCGGGACATCATCAGGGTAATTCGCGGGCCTGATTATTTCAGGATACAGATCGAAAAGATCCTCATAATCTTTTTGTTTCCATATATGGTTACCGCTTGTTATAAAGTCGATCCCGTAACTGAAGAGCTCACCGGCATTTTTGACAGAGAGACCATTCCCACCAGAGGCATTTTCGCCGTTGGCGACGACACAATCGAGGCAATAGTTCGTACACCAGGCATGGACACGATCACGGCATGCATACCGCCCCGGACGTCCGACGATGTCTCCAAGCATGAGAATTCGCAGTGGCTTCATAAAAAGACCCCTTATTATAATAGTATCGGCATCAGACAGCCAATCTCTCTAAATGAGAATGAATAAGATCGCAGGCACCGCATTTAATTCGGTATGCCCCGTCTATTTGATGCGGGACCTCTTCAGAGCGACTAATAATCGCACTTGGTGGCATTAATAGTCTCGATTTCCAATTCGGAGATTTTAACCGTGACGTAGAAACGATATATATTAAGGCTTTCTCCGAACCTTATTCTTGACCATGGGACCCAAATCTGTTATTTAAGTTGGATTACGAGAGCCAAATGAATCAGGATGTCTGACAGGATAGAAAAATCCATCCGACCCGGGAGTAAATCCCAAAAGACCCGTGTTGTTCTTATTCGGGCCTTTTCACTCATGATTATTTTATTAATCATGTTCCTGATTTTTACTTTTTTCGAGGCCAGGAAATCACCCTTCTGGGAAAACCCAACACTAAAGGAGCTTGGAAATACCATCCCCGAGGAAAGGTCTTCAAGCAACACCTACCAGCGGAGGGCTATCTGGTTTCAGACCAGATTCGCTCCATGGAGCGTGTCGAACCAACAGATTAAGACCTCTATGGACAGCCGAATTGGATTCTGGGAAAATTTTGCAGTAATAATGTTGTCGGCGATAGGATACGCTCAGGAGGATTATTTCGACGAAAATCCTGATGAAGGCTACGCCACATTTCAGGAACTAAAGGACACATTGAGCCTCAGGCAGGATTACACAATAGACAACATGATTGAAAACTATTTCATCTCATGGGAGACAAACAACGTTTCTACTGCTTTAACGGAGCATTTAGTGGATAAAACACACACATACACAATTATCGCCTACCCACGTGACACCAGACCGGGATATTTAAACACATTCGCAATCACTGAAGACCGAACTGTCAGGATTTACAACCCGGATAACGATAATGACTCGGATATAACCGGCTTATGGGACCCGGTTTATTAAGATAGTGTGGAGCAACGAAATCTGTAAATTAATTTCCCCTAAAAATATTCATATTCGGGAGCATAACCTGTCGATTTACCTCAGACACACCAGATAACAAGGATGATGATATTAATTGTGGACCAACAATACCGACAGCTGGCAGGGGCTGTTGAAAAAGTTATTAGACTGAAAAATCACAAGGGATCAAAACTTCCGATACCGCTCTCCATGCGGACGGGCCGTCCGCGGTACTGCAGGCCGGCGTCCTGCGCTACGGGATTTAGTACTTTATCAACAGCCCCTGGCAGTTGACGGCACGGCGTGTATTATTATTTTGTTTGTTACTCCCGGACTATAACAAGGAGGTAATAGCCCTCGTCCCAGCCGGATTCCATTTCGTACGGATCGATCTCGATCTCGAATGTCATGGAATGCCGGACTGAGAATTCACATCTTGGATTATTATCAACCATCGTATCTTCCGCGACGATATAACCATCCTCATCATAAACACGAAGGTCAAGGTCGGCGATTCCGAGTCCACCTTCCGCATAGACAATATAATCACCGCGTCCGAGAGTGATCCTGGTGGTGTATGGTTCATATTCATCGAGGATGTTTACCTCGTCGTAAATCATCTCGTAGCGTTCATCCTGGACCATATCCATGTACCATGCCATCTGCTCCTGGATGTAATCGTAGTCGGACTGATCCGTTAAGAGCTGATAGTCGCGTCGTTCAAAACCACCATCAAGGATTCCACCATCCCCATCGACAGCAATAACGATCGCATACTCTATGGAGTCACCTCTGTCAAAATCATATGGTTCAACTTCAATTTCCACGAACTCAGGTCGACGAAGGATGAATTCACAGATCGGGTAGTTATCGCTGAAATCATCCGACGCGAGTTCCCGGCTCTCTTCATCCCATATCCAGAGATCGATGTCATAGTCTTCACTCAGAGACTCAGCATAGATTTTGTAACTACCCATATCCAGTTCGAAATCGAAATAATCGCTCACATCGCGAACCAGCTCACCTGAATCCGAGAAAATTACGTCGTATCCGGAATCATCCGCCCATTCGATCCAGTAGTCGAGGATATCGTCAATGTCACCATAGCCATCATCGCCAAAATCTTCATAATATGACTCGGTGTTCATTCCGGCAACAAAGCAGAAAAAGTCTTCATATGTTCTGCCATGAAAATCGTAAGGTGCGATCTCCACCTCGATTTCCGTGAATTCATAGACTTCAATTTCGCAGATCGGGTACGCATCGTCATACTCATCCGAGGCAATCTCGTAACCATCCTCATCATAGATATACATATCGATGTCTTCGATGTCCTCGCCACCCTCGGCTATAAAAATGTAATAACCGGGATCAAGTTCGAAGTAATAACTTATCGAATGGTCTTCATTGATTCTGTCGACGTTGGTGTAGAAAACCTCGTAGCCCTCCAACTCGACATAATCCACCCATTCGTCAAGAAGGTCGTTTACAAACGCTCTGCCACCTGCATAAGCGGGCATTGCTGCAATCGCAATGGCAAGTACGATCGCAACATAAATTGAAATTTTTTGCATACTCTCTCCTCCTTCTGGAGCTTATTAATTTTTAATATATCCTGTAATTTGAAAATCCACAGCGGCTAAGGGTAATAATTTTCGGAATTTTTATTCTACGGGTTCACCGGTTCTAAATTCCTGGACCGGAATTTTCCGGGCTACCACCACAATTACAGCCGTTCGTATACCGACAGCATACTCCCAGGGGTCCACCGTGATTGAAATTACGGTGGTTTCGGTAAGGTCAAAATAACAAACCGGGTAATTATTCGGGTATTCATCCATGCTGAGCAGCAAATCACCCTGCCGGATATACATATCGATATCGTCATCGAGATCAATGGTTTCCGCGGCCGCAAAATATGACCCCGGATCGAGACGGTAATTCAAAACCAGTGATTCTTCCTCCGATAGATCATCAAAGACCCAGTAAACGATCTCCTCGTTACCCTCGGAAATAATGGCCGCCCAGTCATCGAGAATCCCTTTCCCGGGATCATCGATCCGCTCAAAACATCTTTCGCCACTGGCAACAACAAATGTAAACGCGCCGGATTCAAACGGAATAAGGCTGGTGCCGGCAGTCAGGACAATATCCAGGCTCAGGTTCTCGTTGAGCCTGAGAATTTTCATGGGGCTGTTATCGAGACCATCGTCATGGGTCAGCTCAGCGCCATCGGAGTCGAGAATCGTGAGACCCAGCGACCCGAGGTCCCAGGTCGCCCAGGCAGCAAACGTGTATATGCCCGCTTCAAGGTCAAAATTGAAGTATGCCTTTTCTCGCGAATAAAGGACGCCTGTGAGGGGTTCACCGATCAATTCACAGCCTTCAGCCATATCAGGCACAGGAGGCGGCGGAGCTGACGCGGTCAGAAGAAAAACCAGGATTGGGGAGAAAATGAAAGTAGATATACGGGTGATCGAAAATACCAAAAGAGTCCCTCCAGTCCTTAATAACAATGCATGTAAGGATACATGTTTCGGAGTTTGAATGAAAGGGGGGATGGAAACTCCTGAGAAAAAAATATTTGATATATAAATTTATATAAATAGAGAACGTTGCAAAAGCCTGAATTTGGACCAGGGCGCAGCAAGCGGCACCCCTACAAGCCTCTATTCATGCGGGTTCTATTCGTAGGGGCGTTGCTTGCTGCGCCCCAGAGCGACTTTCGCAACGGTCTCAAAATAATGCTTATCAGCCGGTTCAACGATAATTTCCCCACATTTTCTAAACTCGAGTCCACATTTTCATCACTGGATTCCACATTTTATACACCGTTATCCACATCCGTGCTTTCATTATTCACAATTTCTCCACCGAGCGAATCAGCCTCCGGTTGTACAACCGGTTCAGTATCTCCGGCGGACAGGTTCTCATCGAAAGGCCAGGGCTGAGGAATGACCTCGCCGGTTTCCGGATCGACCGGCAACTCGATCCTGGGAACAGGCTGCCCCAGAGAGGGACTGGTGATTTCCGGGAAACCCTGCCTGATCAGGTAAAAGACACCATCCCTGAAACGGTCATAAGCGGATGGAACCAGCCTGCCGTCAATTTCCCTGGTAAGGGTATCCAGCCTCGCATCGTAACAATCAACGGTCGCCTGTGCGTTCTCATCCCCGCAGACACCCATAATGTAGGCGTCGGCACGCCCGTCCTCGTCCAGGTCATAAGAACGATAGAAAAACCCACCAGGAAGCCACCTCTTGTTAATAGTGAAACGGACCCCGCCGAGAAGTTCGGTCTCCGGAAACCGTGGATCGGGGAGCACGTTACCCATTTTCGCGCCGCGGTAACCGAATCTTGGTTCGTTATCGAGAACAGGCTGCCAGAGGTTTCTGACGTGCAGGAAGTCTATAGACTTATGTCCGAACCAGAGTTCCTTGAATCCGGACACCCTTCTCGGCTCAAAAAATGTTCTTCTGAGATTCAGGGAATTCACCGGGTAGGCAGGCAGGTAGCCCTCTTTAAGCAACGGGTCGACAGGCTCACCCGTTCCCCAGGAGTTCATGTCGCCTCCCCAGATATAGTCGGGATAGTAATCATGCGAAATCCTGTACTGTTCGACAGCGTCCCGGATTTCCAGGATCCTTGAACGGGCAGTAGCCTTAAGGTGATTAACCGTTAAAGGTTGTATAAAAAGTACCGCCGGTGAATACACAAACAGCAAACTCAGGAGAATGACACTTACAAAATTACTCAGGACGTGCAGGGTGAAGATCCTCTGGAATCCCCATCGCCGGAAGAGAAATGCGTTGATGGGGAATTTCACAATGAGAAACAGGAAGAAGCTGTCGCGAAGAGCCCAGTTACGGACTTCGGGCCACCATCCGAAAAACCAGCCGGTCAGGGAAATGAGTAACAGCAGCGCGATTCCGCAGAGGTTGGATGCGAACACGCGGCTTACAAGCCCTGGCACGGGTCTACCGGCAACCCATCGGACGGTAAGGCTTTCAAAGAAAATAAGGTAAATAAAAGGAACTATGTAACCCCAGATATTCATTCGCTTTTTCTAATACACAATTCTTTAAAAAAATTCCCAGGGGATCGGGACTAACCCTGAAGCATGGAATTATACCCTTCAGAAATAAAATTTACACTCTGTTGGCGTAAATGATTGTTAATACTTACTAACCTGCGCGTTGATTTAGAATTTTCTTGTAGGGGCAGTGCTTGCTCTGCCTATCAGCTCTGCCTATCAGGGACGCAGCAAGCAGCGTACCTACTGTTTATACTTACTAACCTGCGCGTTGATTTAGGATTTCCTTGTAGGGGCAGTGCTTGCTCTGCCCACCAGGGACGCAGCAAGCAGCGTTCCTA
>CBDURU010000042.1:0-25405 GCA_965369865.1 uncultured bacterium
AGGTCCAGAATCTTACACACCAAATGGCTCTATTTTAACCGGACAGTAGTGGTTTCAAACATAATGCTGATTCCGAAACCGATCAGAAGTGGGATAGCCATCAGAAAGTAGATTGTTACCGGCCACTGAGGTGGAATGATCGAAGCAGTGTAATACACAAAGACCGTCCCGATGCAGACGGTTAAGATCAGGATGCTCGCAAAACCCTGGGGCAGTTTGTCCTGAACAACGAAGATCCGGATCGTGAGCAATACATACGCTCCAAGGACGATAATCGTAATGTATGTTCCCGCAAATGCGCACAATGCAACGATGATTCCCGAAATTGCTGAGAATGCATTCAGGATGAGGGAAGCGAATATCGCCTTTCCCCAGGAGATATCAAGGAGCTTTTTAAGGATGATGGTTTCTATGAGCCAGATCAGGAGGAACGCGATGCCCCTCGTGGAGAAACTGAGCATCGCCGGTGCTCCACCGCCATTGATCCCCCATGGCAGCATGCCGCCCACATCCAGCGGAAGCAGGAGGAAAATAAGCACGATACAAATCAAGCCTGTCCAGATCAACGGGAGTTTGCCAATTTTCATAATCGATAAAGTATTATTTCCTGAGGAACCATTGTCAAGGTGGTAAAGATTCACCAACCTCCCCGATGACAGAAGAACGTTGACTGCATCCCGAGGCGGACGGTGATTCAGACATCCTGTATTCCGATTGTATCTTCAATATATCTTTTATATAATTACATGTCGGCTTTTAACAAAACAGAGGTTTGTATCCTGACAGAAAACCGTGTCGGAAAAGGAGTTTATCATGCGCTCAATATTTGAAACACTCGGCAGGATAACATTTGTATTGATGCTATTATCAATCCTCGTCGGATGTTCATCCGGGGGTTCTCAACCGATATTACCCGATGAGAATATTTCTCAACCAGGGCTCACAGGTGAAGTTGAGGCAAGAGAGACCACAAAAGAAAATGGTCACTACCTCCTCCTCTACAACTTGATCTATATCGATCCGGAAAATCCCGATGGGCCAGTGGTCGAGGTGGTTCCGGTACGTCTTGGAGAATTGCACCTGAACATACTGAAATTCCTTGAGGTTGGGCCGTGCACTGATTGTTTCAAGCTGGTCGGATTCGATTTCCCGGAGCCTGGTATTCTGGATGTTGATATTGAAATCACGCATCCTTTCAGTGATCTGATTTTTACCGTATTCGATGTGCGTGGAATCATGATGTTTGACGCAAACCATATTTTCCCCGCGTCAGGATGGACGATGTCGGATTATTCGATGGGTGACGGTGCACTTCTCAACGCTGAAGGATATACCCGGCTTTATAACGGATCGACTCTCGGCGCGGCTGGGGATTTCTTCTCATATTTCAATGGTAAATTCGCGACACTGGCTATCCCGGACGCCGACCTGAACGGGTTTATACGTCACATAACCGACGATCCTGCAAACACACGTAACGCACTTTATCCTGAATCTTCGGTGACTCAAACATACAGCCTTGCCTTGCCGTCCGGTGAGTTTGTATTCGGTTACGCTGTCGATGCTTCGTGGGATATGCCGGATGCTGTTCCGGTAACAGATCCGATGACGGATTTCCCAATTTCTGCTCATTGTATTGAGCCGTGGAAGGTTGAAATTACCGAGGAACCGGTCGGAGACGGTTTAGCGCCTGAGGGCGGGGAAACAAAGCTCCTGATTGATGTCTACGACTGGCAGGGGAGTACAACACACGCTGAGCCGGTTTTAGAATGCTCTGAGCTTTTTAATGACACGCGGATCGCGATATGGCTTGAGGATAGCCCGGTCTGTTCAAGGTACGAGGTTACGGTTTCGAATGAGTTACTTGCGGATGTCGGCGACTATTCATGCTTGATCAGCGTTGTAGCAAACGAGTACGATCCAGTCGGAACATGGTGGCTCGATCTGACGGCATACCAGTTGCAGATGCTGACTGTTATAGAAAAGTTTACCGAAAATCCAGTTGCTGTTGCCACGGCTGATCCCAATCCACAGACAGCAGGGCTGCCGGTGCATTTTTCAGGAGTCGATTCGTACGATCCTGACGGCGGAGACATCCAGCTTTATGAATGGGACTGGGACAACGATGGGGTATATGATGAAACGGGTGAAGAGGCCGATCATGCGTGGCCCGATCCAGGCACTTACCCTGTCCAATTTCGTGTAATAGATGATGAAAGCGAAACCGATGAACTCGATGTGCCATTGGAAATTGTGATTAACTACATTGAGGTCACCTCGCCCAACGGCGGCGAGAAATGGCAGGCCGGATGCAACCGTGAGATCATGTGGACTTCCGTGAACCTCACCGACACGGTATTCATCGATTATTCCACCGACAATTTCATTTCCGACATCAACTCTCTCGCTACCGCGGAGGCCGACGACGGTTCCTTCATGTGGGAGAACATTCCGAGTGATTATTCCGACACCTTACGTGTCAGGGTCAGCTCGACTGATGATCCCAGTGTGAACGATGTATCCGATGGGGATTTCAGCTTCGTTGAAGTATCCGGCTGGGAGATTAAATGGGGAACTTCTGGCAGCGCAGTCGCTGTTGACACAGATGGCAATATTTACGTTACGGGGTCAACTTCCGGTGAAGCTTTACTGGCGAAATTTGACTCGTGCGGAGAGTTGCAATGGGAGGTGACATGGGGCGTTGGAACAGGCGGCGGTTACGGCGAAGGAGTTACGGTTGACGGCTTTGGGAATGTTTATGTTGCGGGCTGGTTCTTTGACACAGTAGACTTCAACCCCGGAGGGGGCGATCCCCACACATCGAATGGCCAAACGGATGCTTTCCTTAGCAAGTTCGATTCATTAGGCAATTACTACGGAGCACTCACCTGGGGCGGGGAATACAATGAAGAGGGCTCGGGAGTTGCCACTGACGGCTCCGGTAATATCTACGTTACGGGTTTTTTCGAGGACATAGTCGATTTTGACCCCGGCGGTGGAGATCCGCATGAATCGAATGGTGAAAGGGATGTCTTCCTGAGTAAATTCGATTCATCGGGTAACTTTGAGTGGGCGCACACCTGGGGAGGGCCAGCCTTTGATGAGGGCTGTGGAGTTGCCGCTGACGGCTCTGGTAATGTCTACGTTACGGGTTATTTCAGCGCGACAGTCGATTTCGACCCCGACGGTGGGGATCCGCACACGTCGAATAATATAGCAGATGTCTTCCTGAGCAAGTTCGATTCGTCGGGGAACTTCGAGTGGGCGCGGACCTGGGGTGATGGTTGTGGCTATGGAGTTGCCGCTGACGGCTCCGGGAATGTCTACGTTGCAGGCTTTTTCTGGGACATAGTCGATTTCGACCCCGGCGGCGGCGATCCGCACACCTCGAATGGTGAGTGGGATATCTTCCTGAGCAAATTCGATTCATCGGGTAACTTCGGGTGGGCATGCACCTGGGGTGGGGCAGATTTTGATTATGGCCATGGAGTTGCCGCTGACGGCTCTGGGAATGTCTACGTTACAGGCGAGTTCCTCGGCACAGTCGATTTCTACCCCGGCGGGTGGATTGATTACCATAGCTCGCATGGAAAGTCTGATGTCTTTCTGAGTAAGTTCGATTCTTCCGGTGCTTACCAGTGGGCGAGCACCTGGGGCGGAGAAGGGAGTGATGCCGGCTATGGAGTTGCAGCGGACAGCTCTGGGAATGTCTATGCAACAACTGGTATTTGGGGAGATAATGGGGCATTCCTGACCAAGCACCTCCCGGACGGTAGCTGGTAATTAAAAACAAACCTGACTGAAAAAAACAATCCCCGGACATCACGGGGATTTTTTCTAAAAAGAAAGAAGCCCCTTAAAGGGCCTCTTTCTTACTAATTTTTTAAAATTTTGCTTCTTCGATCCTCCGGATTTTACGCGGAATTCGAGTGTCTTTCCCTCGGTAGCGAGAGTATACTTGCCCGCCTTTATTTCTGAGAAGACGAACTTCACGGTTGCATCCCGCAATCGGTTTTATTATTAATTTCCAACTGCTTTTTTTTCTTCAGTTTTTCCCGATGCAGGGCCCCATGAAGGCCGCCAGTGGATAGCGTCGACCGGGCATACCCTCAGACATCTCATGCACGTGTAACAATCAGCGGGCATGAATTTTTTATCAAGCATGTCGCCCGCCGCGGTTGAAGGGCAGGCTTTGTCGCAGGCCCGGCAGTCAATGCACCTCTCGAAATCGATCCTGATTTTCGTGAGGCTGATCTTTTCAACGATCCAGGATAATAACCCGAACGGGCAGATGAACCTGCAGAACGGCCGGTAGAAGAAGAAGCTGACTAAGAGATACAATGTAATCAGAATCATCATGGTCTCTGTTGCATGCTCGATGTTAAACAGGTTAAACGGGTTCATCTCGTGGTATATAACAAAACCTTTCCTGCCGATCACACCGTAAAGCATCAGGAAAAAAAGGACAAACAGCAAACTCCGAATTGTGTTCGTGATCCAGAACGGCATCTTCCATTTTTTTGCCCGTCGGAAAATTGGAAGCATGTAAATAAGTTCCTCGATCGCTCCGAACGGGCATGCCCAGCCGCATATCGCCTTGTTTGCTATTATCGCTAGGATTAAGAAGAAAATGAAGATCACCAGGTACGGCCCCACCGATTCATAAAGCCCCACGATCGCTTTGAAAACCTTGACCGTGCCCTCCATCGGGTTCGGGCTTTTCCCGATCCAGAACCCGTTTACCGCAACCGTAAGCGCAAGGACAACTATATACACCCACTGCGGATACCATTTCTTCCGTTTCTTCGGATCGGCGCCCTTCGGAATTCCCCACCACAGAAGCCAGAGAGCGGCGAAAATAACAATGAGCGCGAAAATGGGATATTTCAAGTCGCCCAGGCCGTCGTGTTCATCCTCAATTATATGCTCCACAGCCTCATCAAGCGTTTCCTGTTCGACACCAAGCTCTGAAATAGCAATGTTTTTATCAACCTCGATATCCAGGTGGAGGTCCTTCGCGACCCCGGCTTCGGTCACGCCAAGGATCTCCGCGATCTCGGAAATCGTCATATCCAGGTTGATTTCCAGTGCCGCGACAGTTTCCAAACCCTCGTTCCGTATGATCTCATCGAGTGTCGCCTGATCGATTCCGAATTCCGAGATCGGGATATCCTTGCTCTCACTCCGGGAGACCCCGATCAGATCCGAAAAATCACCGCCCTTTATACCGAACATCTCCCCCAGTTCATGCAGTGTCATCGATATATCGGCGACGGCGTGTTCATCGGGAATTTCACCCGGAACCGGTTCGTGCTCTCCGTCAATTTCAACCGGCTCGTCAAGATATGCGCCGGACTCGATCAATTCCGTCAACTGCTCAACCGTCACACCCAGGACCGATATTGGGGTTTCCTTGTTAACTCCACGATCCAGCCCAAGCAGCTCGGCAAAGTCTCCACCTCTGACACCAAGCACCTCCGCTATTTCCGACAAAGACATGCTGGTGTCCAGCGATGGCTCAGCGTCATCCGGTTGACCTTCCTGGGCAAATAACTGGAAATTCAGGACAAGAATAAATAGAAATGCAAGTATCAGGACTGGGAGTATTCGATTCATAATTCACCTGTAAAAATTTTTTCTTACTTTATCACATTTATCTAATAGACGAAAAATCGTGCCGCTTGCTTCCAGCAATCGGATTATGTGCCGTTTGCTTCCAGCAATCGGATTATGTGCCGTTTGTTTCCAGCAATCGGATTATGTGCCGTTTGCTTCCAGCTGATCGGACAATCAAATTTTCCACCTTCAAGCTGTCGCGATTTACGAGATATTCCCCGCTATTTCCTGAATGTCCACCAGCTATACTTTAGGCTCCGCTTGTGAACAGAAGCGGTGGATTGATCGACGGCTGGAAGCGGTCGTCACATGTAATCCGATAGCTGGAAGCTAACGGCACGCTCGTCTGTTACAATTGGAAAAAGGAGTTACCCGTTGGAAAAAAGCCTTGAACAAAGAATCGCGGAAGCTGTGAAAGAGGAAGTGGCGATTGTGCCGTACGATCCCGAATGGCCGCGGATGTTTGAGATAGAAGCGGAATTTCTGAGGGGTAAGCTTGCGGATTCGGTCGTGTTGAGGATCGAGCATTTCGGAAGTACGGCGATTCCGGGCACAGCGTCGAAACCGATCATCGATCTTCTTGTCGAAGTGAGCAGCATGGAGGAGGCGAAGAAACAGGTTGTGCCGGTTCTGGAGGGTGCGGGGTACGATTACTTCTGGCGTCCGGAGTCAGGAGATGATGGAAATTTTTATCACTGGTTTATTAAGCGAAATAAGGATGGGGTGCGGACGCATCATATTCATATGGTCGAGGCGGATTCGAAATTGTGGGACGGGCTTTATTTCAGGGATTATATGAGGGAATTTCCGGAGGAGGCCGAACGGTACGGGAAATTGAAGATGGAATTGTCGGAGAAGTATCCGAAAGACCGGGTCGGGTATCATGAGGGGAAGAGCGAATATGTGGTTCGGGTGACGGAGAAGGCGAAGGAGTATTATAACCAGTACCGCGACCGTTAGTGAGCGGCCTGCCATGGTCAATCCCGTATCAGAGCCGCGAATGTAAATGAGCGGAATGTCATGGTAGGCCGCTCATTAACATTCGCGGCTCTGATACGGTTGGCTGGGTGATGGATTAATTATTGAACCAGTCATCTGTCAGTGGTTTGGATGGATCGATGACGATGGTCCTGGTTTGATGAGTATCATTTTTTGTGGACAGGTGCGCAGGTTCTGGTTTTATCTTTTTTCTGTGCATACCCATCTCGCGTTTCATTTTTTCTGAGATCCTCCTGTAGTGCCCGATTCGCCAGTATTCCACGAGCAGGATTAACAACATGTACCATGCGATCGCGAATCCGGCGGGAAGGGGATCGAGGGGGATATTCGCATTGGGGATCGTAGCGAAATCATGGGCTATTTCCATTAATACACTCGCGAGGTGATCGAGCAATCCGTTGATTTTCATCGATATTGCCGGACTTATGTAGCCGCCGATCCCGCTCAACGCGCCCATGTAGAGAATTACCTGCGCGATCGGGACTGCGAAAATATTCGCGATGAAACCGACTATTGAAATCCGTCCGACAGTGCAGGCGAGAATCGGTATCACGCTGATCTGGGCTGAAACAGTGATTATGTTCAACGCGGAGAACAGGCGTACGGACCATTTCGTAATGGTAATCAGAAGGTTTCGGGCGGTCGGGATTATTGATGTGCCGGATCTCGGGAACGTCGCCCTGTCGAGATTGATGAATTTCTCAAACAGCGGCGGACTGAGATAAATAATTCCGAAACACGCGCCGAACGAAAGAAGGAAACCGATGTCCCTGACAAGGAGCGGATTTTTCAGGAGCCAGAACCACCCAGCCGCGGCGAGTGTGGCAAGTCCGAACGTGCGTTTACCAAGCCCGAGCGACATCAGCAGGATCGTCCCCATCGCGGCGGCTCTCATTATCGATGGCTCTCCTCCCAGGAGTTTCGCGAATCCAAACAAGACACCGGTAAGTAAAACCAGCATGATGAGTTTTAAAATTCCCGGAAGCCTGATGCGGGACAGGATCAGCATTATCGGGAGAAAAAGAAGGCTGACCTGCGCGCCCGACGCGACTATCAGGTGCGAAATTCCCGACTGGTAAAAATCCCCGGCCCAGTTCCCGGATAATCGCCGCCCTTTCCGCCCGAAAGTGATCCCCGCCACCAGTTCGCTCTCGCGATTCCCGATTCCCCATGAAAGGTGACTCATGAGCCGGTATCTCAGGCGATTGGAAAAATTCGCGAGCGGTCCGGGTTCGCTTATTTTTGTGATCGATATTCCGTTCGGGGAGGGTCTGAGGATTCCACGGGCCTCGTAGCGAAGCAGAATGGGTCCATGGAGAGTTTTAGGGGATAGATCCAGAAGCCCGTGGATTCCGTAGCGCGCGCCTTGGAGTCCTGTGAAATCGTGGGGAGCGTTAACGAGTATGATTCCGGACTCACACTGCCACGGCTCCCGGACCGCGAATCCCTCCGATGAGAAACCTTCGCCCCGTACAAGCTCGATTGATACGGGGAGGTAGCGTCCGGATGGAGTTTCAAACGATGCCCCGGACGCGATCCCGATAATCGCGCAGCCCCGGTCGGATGGGAGATTGTTGACGATCAGCGGGGCGGGCCATGTCGGGAGATGAACGATCCAGATCAGCCCGAGAAAAAATGACGCCATCCCAACCGAAGCATAGATTACTCGTTTTGTAATTCCGGGTATGAGGATTGGGGAGAGCGAAGCCCCGAAGAGAATGAACTCGATGATTCCGGGCTTTACATTCGGTAAACCCGATCCGGTTACAAGCCCAAGCAGGAAACATCCGAAAAGAACGGCGAGTTTCATGAATGTATAACGTCCGGGGAGGGAAAAACCTGACAGGAAATTTCGGGATTGGTGGAATTTTTTAAGGAAATGGGGTACGCAGAGCAGGGCGTTTGGTTGGTAGATAGACTAAGAGTGTCAGTGGAAGGTGGGTTGATGTAATTAAAAATTAATATTTAGTTCTGGTTATAACACGAAAACTTGATACGCTCTATCATTGATAGGCTATGTTGCAAGCAAATGCAGCTGACGATTATTTTGGAAAGGACCAATTACTACCGATCTCCTACTCCTTCTTAAGTATTTTTGAAAGGGACCAAAGACAACCGATCTCCTTCTTAAGTATTTTTGGAAGGGACCAAAAACTACCGGTCTCCTTCTCCTTCCTAAGTGTTCTATGTAGATTTCTCCACTTTTCATATCTGATGCTTTGCTCTTGAGTGGGGATGAAGTTGTCCTTCTCATCCTCGTGGTAAATCCTGCGATGATTGCTTGCTTCAATTGCCAACATTTCAAATGAATTCATATGTCCCCTTTGTCCTCTTTTGTCTCTAATTTCGTTAATACTCTTGTTCAAGCTTGTCCATACGGTAATTAAAGGCCTTGAGTAGAAATGCATGAGCAATTTAACTGGCACTACCCCATAAAGTCGAAGTATACCCAGCATGTCTAATCTCCTTGCAAGTTGATACCACTCAATTTCATCCTTTGTCACAGGTGGTTCCCTAATTATGACAGAATTTCTTTGCTCCGGGGTCATGGCTTCCAGCTTTAACCTGGCATCTCGGTATTCTTCACCAAATTCCAAAATAGTTTTATATGCTTCGAATCGATGCATACTTTCACTTAGCTTTAATTGATACAAAAGATAAAATAACGTGACCACAGTGACTATTACTCCGACGAAAGTTGTCAACTGTATAATATAATTTAAAGTAGGATCATCCCAATACATGGCTGAGACCTCCATTTGGAGAGTTTAAAATTCCCTTGCCCCTAGTCAAATAGAATTTATATTAAGCTTCATAGGGGGGAAACTAGCTTGCTGAGTCTTAAGAAATGAAGGAACCTTGGAAAGAAAGATTCAGGACTGCGGAACTATTTCAGTAAGTCAATCTTCACCTTTCAGTACCCTTTTACGTCCGGTCATTGCTGTCATGTTTGGACATGCGCAATCTGATCTCTCTTTGTGCTATAAGCATCCATTGTGCTCCCATTACCACATGCCAGCACTCACGAATGGTTAGGCTGCAAAGTGCAAACAGGATTACCTTAACAGTAAAATACGCTACGGGCATCTTGGTTGTGGGCCATAGTCCGTGGAATACATCAAGACCGGCAATTCCCCAAGCCACGAGTGTTACGAGAATAATTAATATGGCTGTCTGATAGACGAAAACATATTCAACGAATCCTCCCTCGTGATATTCTGAGAGTGAACTTATTTCACTGCTTTGTAGGAGTGCTTGTGCGTTGCCGGCCCAAGCGAAAGAAAGCCCGACGAAGATACCCGCAAAAGGGAACAGCACTGTGTTTGCAGATGTGGTCAAATCTGCTGGAACAATAAAAGCGACTATGGCCCCAAGAATCAAATGAATCACAAGATACACATTAAGTATCCTGCGATATCCTGGTCTTACTCCAGTGCCGTGCAGGAACCAAAACCAGTAATTCATAAGTTCAGGTTTCATTGCGGTTACCACCACCCCGACGTATTCTGTGGTAATACTCCCTCAGTTGTTTAAGAAGATTCAGCTTCTGTGGTTCATCAGTAACATCTTCCTGCAAGATGACTGCAGGATTTCTTTTCAATTGTTTCGTTATCTTTTCACCCTTTTCCTCCATCTGTAACCGTGCTGAAGCATCGTCACCCGTCGAAGCTACAGAACGAGCTAGCTTCTCACAGATATCAGGATCTAGGCCATCGCCGGGATATAATGAACTCATCTGGGTCTTGAAGTTCATCGATTTCAAATTTTCTCACCTCAAGAAGTGAGGTCAGCGGATCTCTGTTCAGCAATCGAGCAAACTGCCTTGCAATGGCTGCAGGTTCTGAGGAGACTTGTGTGTTTTTAGCAATGGCGCATAATCCAAGAGACACATCTACGATCACGTGAGTATATGGGGCTTGTTCGAATTCCTTATCGATAAAGTGACCAGGTTCATATACTCCTACTCTTGATTTTGTTATCCTGCCAATTCTTAGATAAAGGGCATCGGAGCTAATAGCAGAAACATCGCCTATGTGCCAGATTGTCCCCCTTGAGGACTTGCTAGTGGACAAAGAATCAATCACTTGCCTGAGTAAATCCGGAGGATGTCTCTTGTCCTCGTAAAGACGTCCCTGCCCAGTAATGTAAGTCTTTATACGATACAGATGAAATCGAAGCATGATCTTCTCTACAATAGGTGCTAGACACCTATACAAGGTTTAGGAGATAGTATATCAATGTCACGACGAACGTTCAATCGCAGGCTGTGTGCAAAAAGGGGACGTTGATTACTAAAATTAAAAGATTTGTCAACCTCATAAGCTTATCCTCTTTGAACAAATCATCGCCATAATATCACCTAAGACATTGTAAAGCTTCCTCAATCTGGATTGTGGTCATAGTATACCACGTGTTTTTTCAGGTTCCGAATTCGTTTATTAATCAGCGGGATTATTCTGAAACCCGCATCAATAACCGACCATGATCCGTATCAACCGGGTCATGGTCTTTAAAGAGAAAGGGGATAAGAGCTAATTTCAGTTACTATCTGCCCCCGCAATATAAATCATCGCTAAAGGTTCAGGAATTCCGTCGGGGTAACCGGGTATGATCGATCCATCCCGGGTTAGCCTGATGCAGATATCGCCGGTGCTGGCATCGATAATATCCACCACTATAGTAGTTAGTCCGGTGGGCCATCCGAAAGCGCCCAGTATGTAATCGTCCGGGATTCCGTCCCGGTTAAAATCGTAGGACCTATAGAAAATGCAGCCCGGAATTATATCGGCTCCGTTCATGTTATAGAAAGTATTTTTTATAGTCTCGCGATAGTTGGCGTCCGAAAGGCCGTTCGCGCACAGGAGCACATGGTCCGGGCCGCCAAACCTGGGATCGTTACTCATGGCCGGGAACCATCGGACCTCCCATGCGTTGGTTGGAGAATCGAGACTGACAGGACTGGCCGGGTCGCCCAGTCCGAGAATTAAATACGCGGGATTCAAACGTAGAGACCTGAGTGATTTCGAGTACGGGTTCTCGGGATAGGAATCGAGAATTCCGGACGCGATTAATGGATCGGTGTTTTCATCGACGGATGATGAGCCGCTCCCTCCAATCAGGCCTGGCGGGTAATAATTGTAAATTTCGTTGAATTCATCGATCGCGTTATGGACAATTGCTACCGAGCGCGCAAGTTTCAGGTCGTCCGCGACCGTTGGTTCCGGAGCGGGAAGGACAACCTGGCTGATAAACGCGAGCGAAATTATCGCAATCATAAAATTGGCGGCGGTGACACCTAGAAAAACACGTTTAACCGGGACATCGTAATTCAGAAGCGCGATAACCGGCGCTTCGATAAGGACCGCGAAAAATGCGGCCGGTCCGATCGGGAAAACGTATCCTCCTTTCAACTGGACCAGTAGGATGGCTATAAACCCAACAAAACCGGTAATACAATTCACGAGAAATGCTGTGATCAGGACCTGTGGGAATGGCTTTCTGATGAACCATGAAATGATCAGGGCTTCAAGCGCGATACCGGCTATGAGGATAGGGATCGTATGCCCTGTCATAATGCCGGTCTGAAGAAGCATCGGGTCGGCATACGCAGGAGACGTAAGGAGAAAGAACCATACAAAAGTTAGGATAATCGGACGGAGGGAAGACCGTATGGCCTGGTATTTGTTGCGGACATGACATTTTTTATCCCACATAATATTCTCCTTTCGAAATCTGCGAAGTCAATTTTCGATTCAATGTCACTTCGATCAAGCTGAATCAATTAATTCGTGACATGGCCAGGAGAGTTATCGATCGGGGCTTGAGTGTCATGATCCACAATAGTGTTATTGAGGAATTAAAAAACGCTCTCTCGAAAAAGTTGCCGTTAACGATCATTTTGACAGTCCGGTGTTACGGATCCATCTAAAATAATCGTAAGGACCCCGTTATCGCCTTTATTAATGCAATCCAGGTGCCATTATCGGCATTGTGTTAGAAATAATTTTTATAATCCTTGAATACACGTGTATATGCGTACGAGCGATGTGAAAATTTTCAAAATAAGCTTATTAACGATAGGGTCAAAATGGAAATATCGGTCAAATTGACTGGTTATTACGATTTAATTGTCGCAAACAGCAACAAATGTACATAAATCATGGCTCAGGAATTGACTTATCCCTCAGGGCTACTTATCCTCGACTATTGTTAGCAGTTTTTAAGATTTTTACCTGATTCCGGTTAAGGAGTACCCCGCGCAATGAATAAAAATCTCCTGAAAACCTTTGTTTACCTTTCCGTTCTCCTTGTATTTCTGTTCGTCCAGCCGATGGCGCTTGTCGCACAGGATGAAACAGAACTTACGGTTGAAGAGATACTCGCTGAGATCGGAGAGATCCCTACAGCCGAAGCCATCCGTGAACTTTTTATTACTTGCAGCGAATGGGATGAGGAGCATCAGGCGGAAAGGTATGTATCGCGTGATGCGCTCGTTGAACTTGGGGTGGTTGTTATCCCCACTTTACTTGAGGGCTGGTTGTCCTCCGTCGATATCCGGAGACGAATCGAACTTGATTATATCGTAAGGGATATCGGTCATATTGCAGCGCATTACATCGTTCCATGGCTCCAGGACGATGATCCGTACACGCGCCGTCACGCGGCATACCTCCTTGGGGACACAGCCTGGATAAATATACTTGAAGATCCGCTGGCGGTCGGGCCTATCGACTCTGATATAGAAGCAATCGATGCGCTCAGGGCAATGCTTGCAACCGAGACAGAGTGGGAAGTAATCAGTAATGCCGTTGGGGCGCTGGGGAAATTTCACGATCCGGATCAGATAGAATTTCTTTCTTCGTGGTTGACGCATGAGGAGGAGGCGGTAAGGAAAGCCGCGGTACTCGGGCTCAGCAGGATTCCCGATCAGGGCGTTGTCCCGGAAATCATCGGCGCGTTCAGCGATCCTGTCACAACTGTACGCCAGACCGCGGTACTTGCCATGGCCGCGCCCGCGCTGGGAAATATCGCGTTCGAAGCGTTGAACGGGACTTCGATTTTATCGCCGTCCGGACGTGTTGCGAGATTGTGCGCCCTTGAAGCATTGTCGAGATATCTTGTCTCCACCGGAACCGAGCGGACAGATATCGCGGACGTTCAGCGTAAACGGGCGTTCGATACCGCGGTGACAATTCTCGAAAATCCAACGATGGCGCATTGGGCGGTACGGGGTTACGCGGTCGTTGTGATTGGCAACTCTCATTATATCGAGGCTGGCGGGTTCCTTCTTGAACTGAAGGAAACTGAAGAGCATCCGTTTGTAGTTTCGAAAATTAACGAAGCCCTGGAAGCCCTGGTAGGCGGGCTTCCGGAACCTGTTGAAGTTGAATAGACAATTAATCGCCTAATACTTCTTTAGGAAAATACGGGGACAACAATGGCGCAAAAAAATATATCCAACCGGGTAAATTCAAATAAAATCGTTACCCTCCTGATTACTTTTATTATTCTTCTTTCTGTCGCACCGGGCGCGAGAGGCGATGACTCGGAGTGGCCGGTTACCAATCCCGACCTTGGACCGGGCGCATTAACGGACGATGAGATCACTCTTATCGATCTGGCGCTTGAATCGATTAATATGACCTGGGGTGACATGGGTTTCAGGAAGGACTATGTCGAGGATGATTTCCGCCTGGATATCGCGCAGCGTGCTCTCGATGAACCGTATTTCCTGGTGCAGTGGAATTATGAATGGGACTCGTTCCTTCTCGAGGCAAAACCGGTCTCTGAAATCCTGTACCGTGCCGCGGTCGATCTCGACAGCGATGATTATAATACCGCTCCGCTTTTTCCATCGATGGCATCGATAGGAAGGTCGATCGATTTTCCGCTTCTGCCGGATAGCTGGCGGGACGCAGTTGAAGATCTCGACCAGGCAGTGAAACTTGCCCAGGAACGAATGTCCGGTATTGTGCTCGCAAGCCTCACCGACGATGACCGCGATTACCTTCCATGGTATCTCATCTGTCATTTTTCGGAAGATGAATCGGACGATTGTCCTGAGGAGGATGATTATTCAACCGCGCAACAGTTCCTTGACGCGATTTCGCATTATGACATCGATGCATTGATGGGAACTACCCGTGAACTTACCGAGCAGGTGGATGAAACGGTTTCGATAATTCTCGAATCGAGAACCGACGCGACATTCATGCAGCCGTTCGCGATCCAGGGTCTGTCCGGGACAATTTTAATCGGTTCCATGGGGGACGATGTATGGTACATGGATGAATGGCAGACACCGTCGATAATTATCGATCCCGGTGGAAATGATATTTATTATGGCGGCGTCGCGGTAGCGGGAAACCTCAAGGGTGAATCGAACGAACTTATCTCTATAGCGATCGATCTTTCCGGCGATGATATGTATTTGTCCGATGGCGCCCGTTCATGCGCTTCCGGAGTTCTTGGAATCGCGGAACTGGTTGATGTTTCGGGCAATGATGTTTATCGCAGCGGTAATTTCAGCCAAGCTTGCGGGCTTTTCGGCGCGGGGATTCTTCAGGACTGGGGCGGGAACGATATTTACGACGCGGGGTTGCTGGTTCAGGGCGCCGGAGCGATCGGTGTCGGACTGCTTATGGATTCCGACGGCAATGACGCGTACCGTGCGGCTCTTTACGCGCAGGGAATGGCGTACACCCGCGGCTGGGGAATGCTTACCGACAGAAATGGATTCGATAATTACTGGGCGGGGGGAGTTTATGATGATTTCGGTCGATGGAATGAAAATAACCTGAGTTTGTCGCAGGGATTTTCAATCGGCATGCGCCCGAAAGCGTCGGGTGGGGTAGGGATTCTCCACGACCGGAACGGAAATGATTTTTACAACTGTGAAGTGTACGGGCAGGGTGTAAGTTACTGGTATTCCATTGGATCCCTAATCGATGATAACGGCAACGACTGGTACGAAAGCCAGCAGTATTCGCAGGGATCAGGGATACATTTGTCATCGGGAATTCTCCTCGACAGGGGAGGATATGACAGGTATTCATCGCACGCGTGCACGCAGGGATTTGGACATGATTACGCGGTGGGATGGTTGATCGATGAAGGCGGGGACGATTACTATACCGGTGATTCTCTTGCGCAGGGATCGGGTAACGCGAACGGGGTCGGGCTTTTGATTGACCGTGGAGGAAGGGACGGTTATTTCGGACGCAGTGTACAGAATTGCGGTGGACATGGAAATCCGGCGCGTGATTTCGGGAGTATTGGAGTGCTGATCGATATGGCTGGTTCGGACACATACACCGATCCGATATCCGGCAATGGTCAATGGTGGACAAAAACGACCTGGGGTGCGGGGATAGATGTCGGATCAGACTGGTGGGATATCGAGCTTGACGAAGAGGGAAATGAAGTAAGCAGGGAGCTTGAGATTCCCGGTCTGGAATAATTCAGAGCCACAGTAATACAGAGGCACGACCGTCAGGGAGTGCAAGGGAGTGCAAGGGACCGTAAGGGAGTGTAAGGGAACCGCGTGATTCAATGTTGAGTACCCTTTACTGACGCGCGCGGCTCTGACAGGTGTTTAAAACTTTAAATTAGCTAAATTATAAATTATAATATCCGCATGTAATTCCACGGAGGTTTGGTTATGAATTCGGTAATTCGAATCGGAATTCTTATCCTGATTTGTACATTTAACCTATGCGGGTGTTCCGGTGCGGGCGACTCATCCAATCCTGTAATACCTGATGACGCTGGACCAATCCCCGATGCAACCTTGATAAATAATGGTACATCGTCGTCTTCGAATCACGTTCTACTTGGATACAACCTGATCCATATCGACGCATCCGATCCGGATGATGTCATAGCCGAAATGATACCGGTACGGGCAGGTTCGATCCATCTCAATATTCTCAAACTGCTTGAATATGGGCCTTGTTACAATTGTTTCAGTATTGTCGGGGCTTACATGGTCGAGCCGGGTGTCCTGAATGTTGACATTCAAATCACTCATCCGTTCGACAATCTTGATTTCTCGATCTTCGATGTGCGCGGGATCATGATGTTCGATGGCTGGCATGAATTCCCGGGTATTCACAGGTATATTTCCGATCCCGCCCTGGGTGATGGCGAATTGGTAAATGCCGAAGGTTTTACGTCGCTGTACAACTGTTTGACATATGGCTGGGCAGGTGAACTGGTCACATATTGTCCCGGCATTCTTTCGACACCAAGTATGCCGGAAGCGGACTGTCACGGTTACATGCGCCACAACACAAATATTCCGGCTAACACGCGTAATGCGTTCTATGCGGGTGATTCGATTACACGGACATATACATTGAGAATGCCAACTACTGAGTTTAAGCTTGGCTACGCTGTTGACGCAAACTGGGCGGTGCCATTATCTTCACCGGTTACCGATCCGATTACGGATTTCGGAATCAATGCGAATTGCCAGGAGCCTTGGAAAATTGAGGTGAACTGCCCCCCGATCGACGCAAGCGGGTACACGGACCTGACAATCGACGTTTACGACTACGAGGGCGCAATGACACTCTGGCCGCCGGAACTTGAATGCCCTGAACTGTTTAACGGGGTAATGGAAGCCGCATGGTTGTCAGAGAGCGGCGGTTACAGCCACTGGATTGCAACTATAAATAATTACAATGGCGCTGGAGCCGGTACGTACAAGTGCCTGCTCAAAGTCGAGGCTGTTGAAAATGACCCGGTCGGTGCGCCGTGGCTGGACGTATCGGCATACCAGGTATTTGATGTGGAAGTTACAGGCAGCGGACCAACAGGTGACGGCTGGGCACGGACCTGGGGAGGAGCAAGCATAGACAGGGGAGCCGGGGTGGCTATCGACAGCGCCGGTAACATCTATGTTGCGGGTTATTTCGACTACTATATTGAATTCGATTTTCCCGAGGGAGATGATATTTACTTTTTAGATCCCGAAACGCCGGATCAGTCCTATCTTGTCAAATTCAGTCCTTCCGGCGCTTACGAATGGTCGCGCGCTTGGGGTGGGTCGTCGGATAACGACAGGGCCTACGCGGTGGCTGCGGATGGCATAGGACATATTTTTGTTGCCGGCCGGTACGAGGGCAGCTCCGATTTTGATCCGGGGCCTGGAGTCGATATGCGCACATGCGAGAATGGCTGGGAGGATGTTTACGTGAGTATGTTCGATACTTCGGGGAACTACTACTGGGTCCGAACATGGGGCGGCAGCGGAGATGACATCGGTTATGGTGTTGCCGCCGACAGTTTCGGCAACGTCTTTGTCTCGGGCATATTCGAAGGCACTGCGGATTTCGATCCGGGTGGAGGTTATGATGGGCACAGTTCATTTGGAGACGATGATGCTTTCGTGAGTATGCTTGATGTGTCCGGCAACTGGCTCTGGGCACGAACATGGGGTGGGCCGTCCCACGAAACGTGCCCATCCGTTGCGGTTGACGGCATTGGAGGAGTCTATGCTACGGGCTGGTTCTCGGGCACCGTGGATTTCGATCCGGGAGGCGGGTACGACGGACGTACCACTGACGGGAATGCCACCGACGCCTATTTAATCAAACTCGACTCGTATGGGGGTTATGTATGGACAAATACCTGGGGAGGAACTTCCAATGAATCCGGCAAGGGAGTGGGCGCCGATAGCTCTGGTAATGTCTTCGTTACCGGCTTATATGTTGGCACTACTGATTTAGATCCAGGCGCCGGGTCAGATATCCATACATCAAATGGCGATGCCGATGCTTACATGAGTAAGTTCAATTCTTCCGGTACCTTCATTTGGGGACGTGCCTGGGGGGGAAGTGGTATTGACTATGGAAACTCGGTAGACGCGGATCCTTCGGGTAATGTCAGCGTCGCCGGCTGCTTCAGGCACACTGTCGATTTCGATCCCGGTTATGGGGATGATACGCACAGCGCGAACTACTACGATGCTTTCCTGAGCAAATTCAGTTCATCGGGTACACACCAGTGGGCGCATACATATGGTGGTGACTCATGGGATGAAGGTTATGGCGTTGCGGTTGACAGCTTGGGAAATGTAGCCTGCACAGGGGACTATAAGGGCACTGCGGATTTTGATGGCGGTTCGGGCACCGACTGGCATACATCGGTGCAGGACGATGATGCCTGGCTGGTCCGGCAAAAACCCGACGGCACCTGGTAGTGCGTTTTTAATTAAGAAAAAAAGACAGGCAGCTAATATTTCCTTAGAAAATATTCCCCCGGGCATCCCGGGGATTTTTCTAAATAGAAAGAAGGCCCTTGAAGGGCCTCTTTCGTACTGATCTTTAAAATTTTGCTTCTTCGAAGCTCAGGATTTTACGCGGAATTCGAGTGTCTTTCCCTCAGTTGTGAGAGTATACTTGCCCGTCTTTAGCTCTGAGAAAACAAATTTCCCAGTCGCGTCGGTGCACGCTACATCCACAAATTCCTTTCCTTTAAATATCCGGATAGGATAAAACTTAAGCTTCTCGCCCGAAGTGTTGAAGATAAATCCGATTACCTTGTCGTCCTCAACCAGATCGGCTTTTGCCTGGCTCTTGGGCGCATCTTTTGTTTGGAGGCGCGGGGAGAGATTGGAAGTTGAGTTGACGAGGAGGATATCGGCGATGCTGGATTCGTCGCTTCTTACCTTCCTGCGTTTTTTCTTGTTGCCGAGATCTTCCTCGTTGGGGAATATCTCTTCGACTGGATAACCCAGTGCATTAGCAAGACGCTGCCGGGTAAGATACGAAGGCGTGCGGTTGCAAGACTCGATGTTGGAGATCGTTGCCTGCGCTACGCCTGTTATCCGGCTAAGTTCGATTTGCGACTTGTCAGCTTTGACACGGAATTCTCTTAAACGATTGATGACTGTTCACCTCGTTTGTTTGGTGATCAATAAATACTCTCTGAAATAATGTAACATATTCGTGATATGGTTGCAAGATGTCAAGTGCCTGTTTATCCTCGAATATGCCGACATTAACTTAGATGCGTTTTCTTCTCGAATTATAGCATCTTTTATTATAATAGCAATATATTATCCGGTAAAAAGCGAAAAATCTTATTAAACTCCACTATTTATCGACACCGGGGGGATGGTCTTAAGTTCATTTTTTTTCGACGCTTAGTAAAATAGTGATTACGAAATAGAGATTACGGGGACGCCTTTCCGACCTTCCAGGTCTGAAGGTGTCCCCTGAGCCCGTATTGCACTTCAATATCTTTTAATTAACCTGACATCAATTAAAATGATTTTTTAAGTGAATATAGAAAAAAATGAATTTATAGAAGTTCCGTGGTAAAATTAAAGAACCAAGAAAGGCAGGTGCAAGGTATGCGTATTTTCCAATGGATTACAGTTCTCGCGGCAATTGCTGCATGTATTGGGTGCGGCGGAAAGGGAGGCAGCCCTGTAGTTCCACCGGGTTCCCCCGACATAGAATCAAGCATTACAGCTCAAACCAATTACGATAATCCCGGCAATCGGTATATTCTTGGCCTGGGGGAGATTTACGTTTCAGCGGACCACAGGTCAATGGAATTAGTCCCCGTGAGATCATCCGAGATGCATTTAAACTTAGTTAATTTTCTTGATATCGGTGGGTATAAAGGTTTAGAGATTAGCGGTGTTGAACATATACTGCCTGATTTTATCAAAGTAGATTTAAAATTTACACATCCCTTCGGTGGGACCTATATCGTTGGTTACCACATATTTGATGTTCGCTGTATTCTGATGACAGACTCGGATTTTGAATTTCCGGAATGCGCACGAAGAATCGCCTGGTCAGGCAATTACCCAATTGTTGTTAATCCTGACGGATATACCAGTATATTTAATCCAACCGAATTTCCGGAATTTTCAGGTCCACCACTCCTAACATACACTACTGGAAAATACTCCTTCGGTGAACTTCCCAACTCAACTTTAAATCCATTTATCGCATATAAAAGGACCAGTCCCAGAAGGCGATTCAGCAACTTTTCCACATACAATTCATATCTTGAAACAAGAAAAGTCTGGATAACTCCCCCGGATGGCCCATTTTCATTTGGCTATGCTATCGACTGCTCCTGGATGCTCCTGGAAGATACATACCCACCTGAAGCTAATTGCCTTGAACCTTATAATATTGAAACATGGCTAGGGCCGGGTTTAACGAATAATATCGGGAGCGAAGCGCAGATTCAAGTTGAAGTTTTTGATCATCAGAGTATTGAAACGATTCAATCGGTTGTGGTCGAAGCACCCGATATTTTTAATGGTACCGTTGAAATTGCGCAATCGTATGTAACGGGTGAAGAGAGTGTAATGTTTGAAGGGATCATTTCAAATGATCTGGGATCTGATGATGGTGAATACCCGTTGCTTATCAGGGCGGTTTCAAGTGAATCTGATCCAAACCTTGGATTTCTGGACGCATGGGATATTTTAAGAGTAACAATTGGTGGTAACGGATGGGCGAAAACATGGGGTGGTTCTCATACCGACTTTTCCAGAGGTGTTTGTGTAAGTGAGACCGGTGAAATTTATGTGACAGGTGAACATTCCGGGGGGGTTGATCTCGATCCGGGACCTGGTGTAGTTACACCGGATAATTGGAATGATGGCGGATTTCTGAGCCGGTTTAATGCGGATGGGGAAATCCAACAAGCGTCATTTCTGGGTTCACTCCGAAGCTCTACTGTTAAAAGTGATGGTGCAGGGAATATTCTCCTTGGGGGAAGATTCTCAGGCACTAAGGACTTTGATCCTGGACCAGGCACTTATTATCTCACATCCCATGGACCAAGTATTTTCTTGTGGAAACTGGATTCTGAATTGAATCTTATCTGGGCAGATTCATGGAAAACAGGTTGGGTTCCCGGTGAAGGCTTTTGGGATATGGCAGTCGATACTTATGGATCTAGCTTCGTTACTGGACATTTTTCAGAGAAAATTGATTTTGATAAAGGTCCAGGAACTGATATCCGTCTGGGACCGGGACTTTTCATCATCAACTACAGCCCTTCGGGCGATGTAATATGGCTGAAAACAATGGAAATGTCAGATATTTACCCTAATTCGTTGGCTTTTGGCGTACTGGACGGTGCTGACGTACTCATTATTGCAGGCCGTTTCGAAGGCACTGTAGATTTTGACCCTGGACCTGGCACGTTTGAACTTACATCAACAGGGTCCAGTGACGCATTTTTCAGTATTTATTCAAGGGACGGCGAATTTATCTCAGCGTACTCCTGGGGTGGTGAGGAGGATGACGAGATCGGTTGCGTGAACATTGATAACTCGGGCAATATCTGGGCAGCTGGGATATTCTACGGGACAGTGGATTTCGACCCGGGACCTGGTGTAGATGAGTTTACATCCCACGGTCCGGTTGATTTCTTCCTTTGCAAATATGATTCAGCATCCAATTACCAGTTTTGCAGGACATGGGGACCCGCAACAATATATTACAATGACGGTTTAGAGGTCGTATCAGATACAAGCGGCTACATATATGTCACCGGAGTATACAACACTACCATAGATCTCGATCCAGGACCAGGATCTGAGATTCATTTAGGAAATGGTTCGACCAGGAATATTTTCATTTCAAAATTCGATCCCTCTGGAAATTTCCTGCATGCATCAGTGATAACTGGTCCCTATACAAAATATTGTTATGATCTCGATGTTGATCCATCGGGAAATGTTTATGTGGCTGGATATTTCTATACACAAATTGATTTCAACCCGGGTCCTGAATTTGATTTCCATGAGAGCTTCGGAGATAGAGACGCTTTTCTCCTCAAAGTTAACCCGGAAGGAACCTGGTAACGTTCAGGTTGTCTTGAATCTTTTCTCTCTGAGCAGCATATGAGCCCGTATTGCACTTCAATATCTTTTAATTAACCTGACATCAATTAAAATGATTTTTTAAGTGAATATAGAAAAAAATGAATTTATAGAAGTTCCGTGGTAAAATTAAAGAACCAAGAAAGGCAGGTGCAAGGTATGCGTATTTTCCAATGGATTACAGTTCTCGCGGCGATTGCTGCATGTTTTGGGTGCGGCGGAAAGGGAGGCAGCCCTGTAGTTCCACCGGATTCCCCCGACATAGAATCAAGCATTACATCCCAAATCAATTATGATAATCCCGGCAATCGATACATTCTGGGTTTATGGGAAGTATATGTTTCCGCCGATCGTGAGACGATTGAAATGGTGCCGGTCAGATCATCCGAGATGCATTTAAACTTAGTTAATTTTCTTGAAAACGTAGCCTGCACGTATTGCATTAGTTTCTATGGGGTGGAAATTGTTTCACCCAATGAAATGAAAGCTGTGATGCAGGTAAAGCACCCATTTGATGATAAAGATGAATACACTATATTTGATGTGCGCGGAATATTTATGTCCGACTCGGATTGCCTTTTCCCAAACAGTGGGAGGAGTATCGGGTGGTCTGGTGATTATCCAATAGTCCTCGATCCTGATGGTTATACTCAGATTTTCAATCCTGTTGAATATCCTGAATCATCTGGACCGCCGATGTTGACTTATTTCGAGGGTAAATGTTCATTTGGTGACAGTCCCACAGCAACTTTAAACCCTTACTGGGCGTTTTGGACCGATGAATCCCGCAGGATGTTTAGGGCAGGGCAGCATCGTTCTCAAACTATATGGTTAAGTGCTCCCGTTGGACCTTTTTCATTTGGTTACGCTCTTGATTGTTCGTGGGCAAACGCGGGGGAGGTGGATGATCCATTGGAAGATTTCCCTCCCGAGGCCAATTGCCCGGAGCCTTATGACATCAATGTATGGTACGGATCCGGGTTAACAAATACTCTTGGAAGTAAGGCGCAGCTTTATGTTGAGGTTTTCGATCACCAGGGCATCGAAACTATTGATTCTGTTTCCATTGAGGCCCCTGGATTATTTGAAGATACAATTGAACTGAGCTTATCATACGCAATGGGCGAAGAAAGCTGGATGTTTGAGGGGATTATCTCCAATGAACGAGCTGAAAATAACGGTGTATACCCTCTGCTTGTTCGGGTAGTGTCTAATGAATCCGATCCAAACCTTGGATCGCTTGATGCATGGAATATTTGCAGAGTGAATGTAGGTGCTGAAGGCTGGGCAAGAACCTGGGGGGCAAAAATGCGGGATCATGGCAGAGGAGTTGCTGTAGATTCTGAAGGAAGCGTGTATGTTACTGGATCCTTTGATTACCCAATTGACCTTGACCCGGGTCCCGGTGTAGCGTGGTATTCCTCGGAGGATGATTGGGATCCTACTGCTTATCTAAGCAAATTTGACTCTGAAGGTGAATTTCAGCATGCCATAGCATGGGGCGGTCATACGGGAATTGGTAATGCTGAAGGCTGGCGAGTGGAAGTCGACGCATATGGAAATGTAATAGTTGCAGGAACGTTCAAGGGTGCAGTAGATTTTGATCCTGGACCAGGGTCCTTCTATTTACCATCAGTTACCGGGGATGACCTTTTTGTGTGCAAGTTTGACCAGGAAATGGTGCTTCTATGGGCTAAATCATGGCCTCTTTATTCGTACACATATGATTATACATACTGGTCGCAGGCAGACATAGAGGTGGATCAATCAGGTGATGTTTTTATTACCGGTTACTTCGGTGGAACAATTGATTTTGATCCAGGTCCAATGACTGATGTACATACTGGTGGTGGATTGTACCTGGCTAAAATTAATTCCAACGGGCAGTACGAATGGACAATTACTTGGGGTGAAAATTTTGGTAGTAATCCTTACATTGGACATGGTATTGCTATAGATAATACAGGCAATATTTTCAGGATAGGGGGATTCATGGGAACGGTGGATTTCGATCCGGGACCTGGTTTGTTTGAACTTACTTCAAATGGGAATTCAGATGCATTTATAACTTCGTTTACCCCGGACAGGCAATTTTTGTGGGCTGCATCCTGGGGTGGTGAATGTGATGATATTGCGTGTAGTATAGCCGCGGACACCAGTGGAAATACCTGGGTTGTCGGGGTGTTTGAAGAAACAGTTGATTTCGATCCCGGTCCTGGTATAGATGAAATTACTTCTAACGGTCAGGAGGATTTTTTCATAAGCAAGTTCGATGCTGATTTTAATTACCTGTTAAGCCGGACCTGGGGGTCCGATAATAAAGAGAGGATAACCGGTTTAAATATCGATGTAGATGCACAAGGAAATGCTTATGTATGTGGGAATTTCAGGTATTCTGTTGATTTCGATCCAGGACCAGGATCGGATATATATACTCCTGATGTATTTGGACTAAATTATTTTGATTTTTTCCTATCAAGATTTAATTCTGCAGGCGAATACCAGGGGGTTACAGTTTGGTCAGGTCCACGAGATAAACTTTGTATGGATCTGGCATTGGATATGAATGGGAATGTATATCTTACTGGTGACTATCATCGTGTCTTAGATTTTAACCCTGGTCCGGGAACGGACTATCACGAAGCCTACGGGTCATACATGGATGCTTTTATACTCAAAGTAAATCCAAACGGAGCCTGGTAACGTTCAGGTTGTCTTGAATCTTTTCTCTCTGAGCAGCCTTTTAATTTTTATTGCCCCATAGAGTGTACAATGGAAAAAGATAACGGTTGATAATGCGATCCCTGCCTTGATTCGGGGACACCTTCAGACCTGGAAGGTCGGAAAGGCGTCCCCTGAGTTTTGTAACAAAGGTCGGAAAGGCGTCCCCTGAGTTTTGTAACAAAGGTCGGAAAGGCGTCCCCT
>CBDURU010000043.1:0-25139 GCA_965369865.1 uncultured bacterium
AGCAGGAGAACTCCGTCTCTCCTTGACTTTACTTACCATGGATGTCCCCGGTTTTGATAATCATATATCCAGCACTTAAAAAAGCACCATTCGGCATATCCCCGTGATTTTACAATTTCAACCGGGACTGTTGAGAGATCAGGCCCATGGTAAAAAAAATCCCCGAAATCCTTCAACCTGATATTTTCTGATAAACCCCCAGTGCTAAATCGGTTATAATACCAGCCTGATGAAGGGGTAGCATATGAAAGTAACCGCGGCCGCAAAGGTTGGTTTCACCGCAGTAGTGATAGTCCTGGTAATGATGTCAATTTACAAGGGGCTGGGAAAGCCCATACCCTGGTTGACCGGCCCGGGATTCAAAACCTACACTATTAAAGTTAACTTCATCAGCGTTAAGGGGTTAAATCCCGGGTTTGACGTACAGCTTAACGGTAACCTCGTTGGTGAAGTTGGAGATATCACGAACGATGGATTCGGTGGCGTCCAGGTTGCCCTTGAGATCCGTAGTGCACAAATCATACATGAGCACGCGAGGTTCATAATTACCCGCGACAGCATATTTGGAGGGTTCCTGGTATCGATCCAGGAAGCCCGATCCGGCCACATCGTTGGACAAATGCAGGGCAATCAGGCGATGATCAGGATTGTAGCCGGTACTGCCGGTCCAGGTCAGCTTATAATCAGGGAAAATGAAACAATTGGGCAAATCGTGGAAATTGAATCTCACGATACAAGGTCTGATCTTATCACGGTGGAAATGTTCAACGGTTTTGTAATTGATGAAACCATGGCCTTCGTACCTGAGCAGGTTACATCGGGCGAAAGTGGCCTTCGTGTTTATTATAAACTAGGCCCTGATGTGATAGTTGACGGTTCCCGTGAACCGGGACCGGAGGATCTGATTGCGGATGCGGACATCGCACTTGTGGAGATAACCGGACAGGCCACTGAGTTAATGGAAAAGCTTTCTGATCTTCTTGAAAATGTCCAGGACCTTCTCGGTCCTGAAGACATTCGCAATCTCATTAATGATTTATCAGCAGAGGCGAAATTGATTTCGTCGAATATAATCACTCTCACAAATCGACTGAATGTCATGCTGGCCGACGCACAGCCGCAGATTGAGAGCACTTTCGAAAATATTGAAGGCCTCACCGCGGAAGCCCATGTTCTGATGGAGGGCATTGCCGAATATAACGATCCGGAATTCCGGGGTTCAATTGAAGGGATAATCTCAAACCTGGAAACTGCGTCCGGCCAACTTGTTGAAATTCTCGACGATATCGAGCAGTTTACGTCGGATGATGAGCTTCGTGAAAATATAATTGCCACTGTTGCGGAAGCAAGGGAAACCTTGGATTTGGCACGCGATACGCTGGATTCGACATCCGACGCGATCGATGATGCTGTTGAAACTATGGAGTACATAAGCAGTATCGAAACGGGCGCGGAATTCAGGATACGCCATACTCCCGGCCCGGACAGGTGGGCGGGAGACATCAATGTCCGTGTGGGTATGGAAGGTGAGGATGCGTTTATTATTGGCGGAATTGATGATCTCGGTGAAACCGATCGTTCCAACGCTCGAATCGGTTTCTGGCTCAACGATGAGTCATCCGCAATGGCGGGTATCTATCGCGGAAAAATCGGGCTGGGCCTCGACTGGCGTGAGGAAGCTTACAGGTTTGTCATTGAACTTTATGATCCTAATGATCTCAAGTGGGATATTTACGCCGGATACGCGATCCTGCCTGAGCTGGACTTGATGATAGGTATTGAGGATATAATCGACGACGATGAGGTGAACCTGGCGCTGTCATATAGATTCTGATACTGAGGGCGTACGGGAAAGTAAATTTTGAGATGCCGTACAGGAAACATGGTAAAGAAGAATCCCCCGAAAATGCCGAATCCAAAAGTCGGGGCGGTTTCCGTTTACGCAGGGTAATAGGCGTACTTTTCCTTTTTTTGCTTTTCGTTCTTTCAATCGGGGTACTTCTTCACAGAAGCCTTTTACGGGCGTACGCGCCGGGAATTCTTTCGTCTCTGGCGATAGAATGCCGTGAGTATTACGACCTTGAAATTACCTGGAATGGTTATAGGATCGACCGCCTTAGCGATTTTACTATCACCGGTATTACTATCACGGACATACCGTCGGGGACACCTCTGCTCGCGACGGATGTCCTGAGAATCCAGACCAGCCTTCCAGCGATTTTAATCAGGGGTAAGAACCCGCTTAAAGCGGTTACTTCAATCAGGCTCGATAATCCCCTTGTCACGATTGGCAGGGAAGAGGATAAATGGAACGTTGGCTCACTTCTCGAACCCGGGGGTGAAGAGCAGTGGCAGTTTCCCGGACGTCTCAGCATTCTTATCGGCAACGGTACTGTTGAATGGCTGGGCGGTGAAGTTTCGGATGGGTACCCGTTGCAGGCAGCCAGAATTACCGCGCTCGAAGGAATTTTCAGGCTTGGCGTAAACGGTGGGATGGGTCTCGACCTTGAGGGATTACTTTCAAGTAACGATCTGGAAACATCCGAACTATCGATTACGGGATCTTATGACGCCGATGAATACTTGATTCACATTAATGTCAATGCCGGCTCACTTGATCTTGGTTTGCTGGCAGAACTCGCAGATATGCGTGGAATTCACAACCTTGACGGTTTCGCTGATGATTTTCAGGCTTCGATCCTTATCGGTCCGGATGCGGGCGGCAATGGTTTAAGCATCCTCGGGCAGTGTACCCTTAGAGAAAGCCGGACCGATTTCGATCTGTATGAGCTTTCGGTTGAAGAACTTTCCGGGAATCTCTATTTCTCGCAGGAATCGGTTTTTTCCCCCGGACTTCTGGGAATTATCGATGGTGCAACGACAACGGTCAGCGGTCGATACACTGATTTCACCGCGGTGAGGAAGACCGTCGATCTTGTTATCGAGGCAAGTGAAATTCAACCTTCGACTATCGGCAAGATCGTTGATGGTTTCGATGCCCTGCCGGTTACTGGCTTATTTAATGCAAGGGCGGAAGTTTCTACGTCGGCGGAGAAAGGTATCGAGGTGGTTGTGTCGGGAAATTCATCGGATATGTCGATATTTATGTATCGGGCAACAATGCCGGAATTTTTTGGGTGGTATTCGGATGAAAAATTTGTTTTGAACCGTGCGACGTTCGATATTTACGGTGGGGTCGCGGTTGCTGACGGTGTAGTGGATGTGTCGGGAAGCAATCCGGCATATGAGTACAATGTTTCTCTTGAGAATATACCCGTTGAGAAGACCGCGCCGTTTTTAGAAACTGTTTTGCCATCCAACATGATGCCTGCCGGTTTATTTTCCATTGACATGGTAATTTCCAGGGAGGGGGATGACAACACTCGAATTTCAGGCGTCGTTCAATCAAGCAGTCTCCTGATTCCGGGAATTCCCGAGCTAGCGGATATCGCAGCGACAATACCCTTTGAATTTATCGGTGGAGAGGTCGGGATTCTGGGGGCAACATTGTCGGCACCTGGAATCAATGTTCTTGGGGAGGGGATCTATCGTGTTGGCGATCGGTTTGATGGCAGTGTTGCGCTGACGGTTGACGACAGGGACCTGATGGAGGGGATTTTTGGTTTACCGCTTGAGGGAGAATTCGCGGTAGCGGGGGATTTTGGGTACCGCCCCGGTGCGAATCTGAATTTTTCCGGTGAAGCGTATTTAACGGACGGCCGAATAGGAAATGTTCCGGTACCGAACCTCTGGTCGAGAGTGGCTTTCGACGGGGATGAGATCAGGATCAGTGAACTTGGCGGGCTGGTGGGCGGCGGGACAATTGATGGTGAATTAATAATTCCATTGAGCCAGGGTAACTCCGGTAGTGACGCCGGAAGCATTTCAATTACCGGGCTTAATTTCGGTTCGATGGTTCCCGACAGGTTCTCATCGGTGGTTTCAACTTCCACAGAGATCATTGGCGATATTGAGTACATTGCGGCGGGGAATAAATTGATATTTGACCTGGCGGTAGTAGAGCAATCCGGGAGAGTCGGTTCCAATGCAATAAGTACAGGTGAGGATGGGATTTCGGTGGTGGTCGATTACCCGCTTGGAGAGGCTGGGAATGTATCTGTTCTGGTTTCGGGTACGGTTGAATCTCATCCCGCTGGCGCCCCGGTTTACCAGGGAAGGGAGCTGACAGAATTTTCCGAACGTATCGTTCGCGGGGTTACGGACCTTCTATCCGGCAGGACGAGAGTGGAACTTCAAGGGGATTCAGTAGCGATTCCTTCAGTAACGTGCACTATTGATATTAACGCGAATCTTGTCGATATTTTTGAAGATACCAGGGGTTCCATTGACTTTATTGCCAAGGACATAACAACAGGATCGTTTGAGCTTGGATCAGTCGATTTTTCATTGGAGAGTGAAAATGGCGCCGATTGGAGTGTCGATATTCTGGCGGATGCGAATGAAGCGGGAATTTTTCAAGTTTCAGGTTCGGTGCACAGAGGGACAAACCTTTCTGAAAGTGCGATTGATTTAACTACTGCGGTCAGCCGTTCAGAACTTGCAAGCCTGTTCGAAGCGCTTGGCCTGCCAGGGTACGAAAGGTCATCGGGAACAATTAGTGGATCCGGGACTATTGGCGGAACGATCGGGATTCCGGTTATCGAGGAATTTATATTGAATATCGGAGAATCCGAGGCTTTTGGTATTGAACTCGAACAGGGAAGCGCCACTTTCAGTTTAACTCCCCCCACCCTTAACCTGGACAGCTTGAATCTCGAGGGTTCGGCGGGGTTCCGGGCGTTGGGAGCCGGGACAATCGATCTCGATTCACCGTCGCTTACAACGGCTTCAATGGTCCTCCGTATCGATGAGTTCGATCTGCAGGTAATTTCAAGGGCGCTGGAAAGGGATTTCCCGGTTGCTGGAAAATTGTCGGCTATTATTCAGCTCGCACAGGACGCACTGGGTCTGAAAATGCTGTATGACGCGAACATCGATGATCTGGCTGTCCTGGTTAGCGGAGGATTTCTACCGCTGGGAAACCTGAGTTTCAAAGCGGAAAGCCGTCCCGGCACAAATCAGTTGGAGATCATGAAACTCGATCTGACCCGCGACGATGAATTAATTTCCATCGCGGGTATGGCGCCTGCAAATATTGACCTTTCAGATACAAACCTGTTCGATCTGACCATTGATTCTGAAACAGGATACTCTTTTCCTGTGCCGGAAAGTTTTTCCGAATCCGGCCTCGATTGGTCCGGGGGACTGGGTCCAACTCATTTAACATTGAAGGGGAGTTTCCTGAATTCGGATCTATCGGGAGAAATCGGCCTGGATATTCGGGATATCAGCTATTTCGGAGAGGTTGGCGCGGAGGCTTTGAGCGGGAAGCTCGAAGTTGAAAATTCTGTCATCACGGCATTCCCCGACCAAATTGGGATTACAGGGACTAACTGGGTGCTTGGACTCGATGGCATGTTTGACCTCGATGTTTTGAAGCTTTATATCCCGCTGTATATCGCCCATTTGAAATATCCCTCAATTCCTCTGGATGGCGACTATTCGATCGGACGAATATCGTTTGTACAGTTGACCTCTTACCCGATCCGGTTCAGTGGTCCGGGTTTTGAATTCATGCTCGTGCCGGGGACGGGGGATGATACTGTCCGGCTTGAGTTGAATGGTGAGGCTGAAGGTTTTACACAGACTGTCACAGGACTGGTTTCAATCGCAGGGGGGCAGGTGGATATAGCCGCGCTGCCTGTTTTTCCAACTATCGATCCATATGCCGATATTCCGCTAAGTACGCTTTCATTCAACCTGCGCACCGAAATTACAAGCAGCCTGAGAGTGCAGAACGGATCTTCAATGAACGTTATTTTCGAACAGGGAGCCCTTGATCTCGTGGGGACCCTGAGCCGTCCCGCATTGACCGGAAAAATTATCGCTCCGGATGGATGGCTGGATATTCTCGGAAACCATTTCGTTCTGATTGATCCCCTCGAGTTTACTTTTACATCGCTTTATTCGATCACTGATCCCCGTATCAAGGCAACTGCACAGGCAACTCTGAGAGAGGTGCGCAGTCCCGGCTTGTTTGGTGAGCAACTGGTGATTACGGCGAGAATCGACAGCCGTATGAAAAGCATTCTCGAAGGGCTTCACCTTACAAGCGAACCGCCGATGAGCGAGGAATCAATTATTGCCGCGCTCGCGTACGAGGATGTCGTTTTCCGGACGGTCAGCAGTACACTTTTCGGCACCGGCACGATAAGTCCCGGTTTCGATGATGTCGATCTGACAGGGATGGGACTTTCAGTCGCGACGTCATACCTTTCGAGGCATATCCGTCGCAGCGCCGGCTTCACGGATTTTGCATTCAGTCTCGATGAACGGCAGAATGTGTTGATTTACCTTGAGAAGGAAGTTTTCAAAAACGTGGTTATGTATTACCAGCAGAGATTCGGTCCGGATGAGGATGATGAATACCTGTTTGGAGCCAGGTATCGATGGCGCCCGCGAAGCTGGGTCGGGTTCGAATACGACAGCGAAGAGGAAATCACGCCGCGCGTGGAATACATCATTCCGTTAAATTAACCGGGTAGAAAAATCCTCCTACTTCCCGCAGTATTTGCAGAAGTCATCATCCGCCTCATTCGTTTCAAGTGTTGTGATAAAACCAGCGTAATGATCGCGTGTGAGATATTTCCACGCCCATTGCGTCAATATCAGAAGCTTGTTGCCGTACTGGATGATCCCACGTAGATGTATAAAGAGCCACAGGAACCATGCGAACCAGCCGCTGAATCTCAAACCATCGATCATCGCGACAGCGGAATTCCGTCCGAGAATTGACATGGTGCCGTAATCCCTGTAACGGAATCCCAGCTT
This sequence comes from uncultured bacterium, assembly GCA_965369865.1. Taxonomy (GTDB): domain Bacteria; phylum JAJVIF01; class JAJVIF01; order JAPKYR01; family JAPKYR01; genus JAPKYR01. The sequence goes on from CBDURU010000043.1 coordinate 6,892, forward strand.
GCTTTCCCCTTTCAATCTTCCCTCGATAAGTTTCGCGACATACCGTCCCTCCTGCATCGCCACCGGCGCCAGGCCAGGTAGCGGATTTCCATCGGGATCGCTGAAATGGGCAAGGTCCCCAATTACAAAAACATCGCGCCAACCCTGGATACTGCAGTCCTCTAGAACGATTACACGTCCCGATCGGTCGAGTTCCATCCCGGTTGCGTCCGCAAGTGCTTTCCCAATCGGCGAGGCTTTAATCCCGGCGGTCCAGAGTACGGTTCGCGATGCTATTCGTTCAGTTCGATCTTCAATTTTGTAAGTCACACTGTCGGGAGTGATCTCTTCCACCATTGCGCCATTGATTACCGTAACCCCAAGGCGTTCGAGTGATTTTTTCGCGCTGGCGGACAGTTCTTCGGGGAATTGGGGAAGTATCCGGTCCAGTCCTTCGATCAGCGTAATACTTGAGTAACCCGGATCGATGGTCCGGAAATCGTTTTTTAGTGTGTCATTGGCGATTTCAGCGAGGGCGCCCGCAAGTTCCACTCCGGTTGATCCGGCTCCGACAACGACAAATGAAAGCCATTCTTTTTTCATTTCCGGATCGGATTCTTTTTCCGCGCACTCATAGGCTCTCATCATCCTGTTGCGGATTTCGAACGCGTCCTCGAGAGTTTTTAAACCGGGCGCGAGTGGCCGCCATTTGTCATGTCCAAAATAATGATTGGCGCTTCCTGCCGCGACAATAAGTGAATCGAACCGGAGATCTCCGTCGCAGGTAATTACACGCTTGTTCTCGATATCGAAACCGGTGACATCCGCGAGAAGAATTTTTACATTTTTCTGCCGTCTCAGTATCACGCGCAGGGGTGACGCGATGTTGGCGGGGGACAGGTCGCCGGTCGCCACCTGGTACAAGAGCGGCTGGAATAGGTGGAAGTTGCGCCGGTCGATGAGGGTGATCCTGACCGGTGCGTTTTTAAGGGACTGGGCGGTGTATAGCCCGCCGAATCCCCCTCCGATAATGACAACGTGATGGCTGTGTTCCATAGGACCCGATCCATCATGGAATTATTGATTCAATAACATACATAATCAAGGGGGAGATTGCCAAGCAGGCAGCCCGGTAGTCCCACATCTATCTGATGTGAGTAGCCCGGTAGTCCCACATCTATCTGATGTGGGTTGCTGTATCAATCAGTACCGCGACCGTCAGTGAGCGGTCTGCCAGCCTCCGTTATGACCGGTGGCCCCTCAAAACGAGCGATACATTGATCTTGACTAATTCACAGCCTTCGTGAGCGAGTTTGGAGGGTTCCCTTGTCTCAGTAGCCCGGTGAACCCGTATGAAAATGCCCAAATACTTTAATTCCGGCGGACGGGTTCCCGGGGAATAATTAGACCATTTGCTACTTCCTATTTTCCCAAAACAAGGTATAATTATTACCATCAAAGCATGGTAATTCAGAAATTTAGTTTTCTTTGCTGACAGTAATTTCAGGGAGGCAAAAATAATGATTCTTTCACTGCGCAGTATTTTTTTGATTTCATTCATAGTGATAATCATATGCGGCTGCTCCGGGAATTCATCTCAACCAGTATCTCCGGATAATCCTGATTCTTCGCCAGGACTTGAGGTCAGAGAAGAATTGGAAGAAAGATCTTCCAACTCCGGTCATTATCTGATGCAGTACGGTTACATTTACGTCGACCCGGACCATCCGGACGGTCCAAAGGTTGAGATTATCCCTGGTCGTCAGGGAGAAATTCACCTCAATATTCTGAAGTTACTTGAAATTGCCCCTTGTGATGATTGCTTCAGAGTCGTAGGTTTCGATTTCCCCGAACCCGGCAAGCTGACGATCGATATTCAAATCGATCATCCGCTCGATCAGCTTGATTATTCAGTTTTCGATGTTCGATGCATTATAATGTTCCACGGGAGCCATGAGTTTCCGACATCCGGAAAGACAATCTCCGATCCGGCTCTCGGCGACGGCGCGGTTCTGAATCCGGATGGTTACACAGCCTTGTACAACGGGTCAACCATTACGGCACCAGTGGGGGATTTGCAAAAATATTTCCAGGGAGAACTGGCTACGTGGATGATCCCGGATTCAGACGTCAATGGATATAAAAATTTCAAATCAAATGATCCATCGAATGATCGTAACGCGTTTTACGCGGGGTCATGGGATGTGCAGACATTTTCCCTGCAACTTCCAACCGGGACTTTCGTGATCGGCTACGCGGTCGACGCGAACTGGTGGATACCGATATCGACACCGGTTGATGATCCGCTGACTGATTTTGATCTAAACGCGAATTGCATTGAACCGTGGAAGGTTGTTGTGACGGAAGAGCCGATCTGTGACGGTCTCACTGAAATCGGCGGCCAGACCAAGCTGATAATCGACGTTTATGACTGGCAGGGATATCCGACATTTAAAAAACCTGTCGTTGAGTGCCCAGAGATTTTCGACGGAGCAATCACCTCCACATCTACTTCAGGGGGAATCGGTTTTAGTCGGCATAAAGTAACTATTTCAAATGATAAACTTGCGCCGATTGGAACTTATACCTGCCTTGTTAAAGTTGAAGCGATAGAAAATGATCCATCTGAAACCCCGTGGCTCGATTTAACAGCGTATCAGATTGTTAATGTTGAGGTGATTGAAGAAGTACCGGCAGGTCCCGGCCACCTTATCTGGGCAAGTCGCGCCGGAGGAGCGGAACGCGATCTAGGCTATGGAATCACTACACTTTCGGACAATTCGACAGTTGTGACAGGATATTTTAGAGGATCGGCCATATTCGGAGAGGACGAACCAAACGAGACGGTACTGAATTCGGCAGAAGGTTGGGATGATATTTTCATCGCGCGGTACAATCCAGATGGGACGCTCATATGGGCGAAACGTGCTGGAGGAATTAGTTCCGATTACGCCTATGCAATCACTACGCTATCTGACGATTCGACAGTCGTGTCCGGAAAGTATGGTAGCAAAGCTACATTCGGACCCGGCGAACCTAACGAGACGATTTTAACATCCTCTAGTGGCGCCTCATTCATAGCGCGTTACAATCCGGACGGGACACTTCAATGGGCTAAACGCGCAGGAGGTGTAAGAAGCCAGTGGAGCAATTCCATCACAACACTTTCGGACAATTCGACAATCGTGACCGGATACTTTGGTGTATCAACCACATTCGGACCCGGCGAGCCGAACGAGACGATTTTGACATCCGCTGGTAACTCAGATACATTCATAGCGCGTTACAATCCGGACGGGACGCTTCTATGGGCCAAACGCGCAGGAGGTCCATCTAAGGATGAGGGCTATGCAGTCACATCGCTTTCTGACGATTCGGCAGTCGTGACAGGGATTTTTACATCATGGGCTAAATTCGGGCTCGGTGAACCAAACGAGACCCTACTCCTGTCCAATGGAGGGCCGGATTTCTTTATTGCTCAATACAATCCTGACGGGACGCTTAAATGGGCAAAAAGCGCAGGAGGAAAGAGTTTATTATACGATGAGGGTCATGCAATCACGGCTCTTTCGGATGATTCGACAATCGTAACCGGAATTTTTTCATATACAGTCACATTCGGAGCGGGTGAACCAAACGAGACGATACTTATATCCGCTGGTCAATACGATATTTTCATCGCTCGATACAATCCGGACGACGGAACGCTTATCTGGGCTAAGAGTGCTGGAGAACATCAATTTGAGAATAGTTACGGAATCACGACACTTTCGGACGATTCAGTAGTTGTATCCGGAGATTTTAAATATTTGACTAAATTTGGACCCGGTGAACCAAACGAGACAGTATTAACATCCGCTGGAGACTGGGATATCTTTGTCGCACGATATAATCCGGACGGAACGCTTCTCTGGGCTAAACATGCCGGGGGATCTGTAGGTCATAAAACTGGTTATGAATGCGGTCGTGGGATTACGGCGCTCTCGGACAACTCAACGGTCGTGACCGGAGGATTCCATGAATCAGCCACATTCGGAGAGTGTGACCCGTTCGAGATAGTGCTGACTTCGGTTGGAGATAGAGATATCTTCATCGCGCGATATGCTCCGTAAAACTTTGCCTTATACATAAACATCCATTATCTAATCCACGATCCGCACAATATAAATACCCTGACCGGTAGACCCATATCTATATGATGTGGGTAGTTGTATCAATCAATACCCCGAACGTCAGTGAGCGGCCTGCCAACGTCCGTACATTCTCATTCACCCCACATCACATAGTAATATGGACCGGTGGCCCCTCACAACGAGTTCCACGAGTTGGGAGGGTTTCCCTTTTTTTTACCCCCCCATCCTGCGCCAATCATCCCTGAACCTGTCCTATTAGTTAGTAGAGATCACAATGTTCAAAAGCAGAAACGTACAAGGGGACTGGCAACCGAATTTACCGTCCCTTCAAAACCCCCAATCCTCCAAAAATCTCCCCGACGGTAAATTCGGGTGCCTGTCCCCGGGATTCAAATATCCGCCCACCGTACCCCGTATCCCGATACGGCTGAAGGAGTCAAAACCGAAAATCCCGACTGTCGCCCTGAGACAGCTAAAACGCCATCCGCGCCCACTAATAGAGTGGATCGCGTCTGTCTCAGGGATACAGTAAAATCGCGAAAAAAAAGGTGAGATACGGATACACCCGATACGGGTAAAACCAAGAAATCGTATCGGCTCGACTTAAGCGCAGATACCGGTTTTATACTACCAGTTTTAAATCCAGAATTGATTTACGCATTAACCCCCCACTTGACACGTCCTTACATCGTGGCTAACATGATTCGCCCGGTTTACCGGATGATTCATAAAACCACGAGGAGATTTAAACAATGACCGCAAATGAACTCCCGCTAAGCGGAATAAGAGTAGTAGACCTTTCAAGGATTCTCGCGGGACCCTTCTGCACGATGATGCTCGGGGACCTCGGTGCCGAGATTATCAAGATCGAACGTCCGGGGGTTGGCGATGACACGCGCACATGGGGACCACCGTTCTCGGGAGGGGAGAGCGCGTACTATCTCTGCTGCAACCGTAATAAAAAATCAATAACAATCGATCTGAAAAATCCGCGGGGTGTTGAACTTGTGAAAGAATTCATCAAGGACGCGGATGTGATTATCGATAATTTCACCCCGGGCCTGATGGAAAAATTCGGGCTCGATTACGAGACGGTCAAGGAAATTAATCCAGGCATTATATTCTGTTCGATAACCGCGTACGGTCAGGATGGTCCGTACAAGGACCGTCCGGGTTACGACATGGTGCTTGCGGCTGTTGGCGGGCTGATGGGAATTACAGGGGAACGCGGCAGGCAGCCCGTGAAGGTCGGGGTCGCGATAACGGATGTGTTGACCGGTGTTTATGCGTCGGGAGCCATCATGGCCGCGCTTCTGGCTCGCGCGAAATCCGGCAGGGGACAATACATCGATGTCAGCCTTCTCGATGTGCAGATATCCGGCCTGGTCAATATAGCAAGCTCTTACCTTGTGGCCGGGAAAGAAGCCTCTCTCTGGGGAACCGCTCATGAGACGATCGTACCGTACCAGGTATTCCCGACGACGGACCTGCCGATCGCGATCGGTGTAGCAAATGATAAACTGTGGGCCAGTTTCTGCAAAGTGACCGGGAAGGATGACTGGTTTGCCGATGAGAGGTTCAAGTCAAATCCGAAACGCGTGGAGAATCGTGAATTGTTAATTAAAATGGTTGCCGGGCTGATGGCGACAAAGTCCAGCGCCGAATGGATGGAAATCCTGGTCGCTGCGAAAATTCCATGCGGACCAGTTAACACGATGGGGACATTGTTCGCCGATCCTCAGGTGCTTCACCGTAATATGCTTGCCGAAGTTCCACACCCGACAATCGGTACGCTCCGGCTGAGCGGTATTCCTGTTAAATACTCTGGGACCCCATTAAGTATTAAAATGCCGCCGCCGCTGCTTGGTGAGCATACGGATGAGATACTGTCGGAGGTTCTCGGCTATTCGGACGATAAGATTGCCGAATTAAAGGAAGGGAAAGTGGTTTAGGAATTCAAATTCGTAAGTTGATGTAATCTGAGACTTTTGAAGCCCGGCCGGTGAAGTCCGGGTTTTAATTTTTCTGATTGGATGGTTACTGATATTTATGGGAAGGTTAATCAAGGTTTTGAAAGAGCCTCACTGGGACATGGCAATTTTCTCCAGTGATAAACCTGACTTTACCATTGCATATCAAGGGAAAAATACCTTGTCCCCGAAGCGCAGTTTGAAAATGATTTCATAAATACAATTCATAACCATACGGATATCGATACAAGAGGGAAAATTCACAACGTAATAAGGGATTATTGTGAAATGCACATGCAGGTATGATGAAATGGACTTTGTGAAAGTGATAACATTCATTCAGCACCATATCTACATCACTTGACACAGCTTACTCATTGAGGTTATTATACCTCCGCGAACTATCTGGGAATCTTAATCTGAGGAGAGGAGACCCTGTCCGGCTCGTTACGAGGATTATATGTGAATTAAATCTCGGTTGGTTTTTTTCCTTTCCACTTACCGAGCATTCAGGGATTGTATCTTCATCAAAGGAAAAAACATGGGACACGAATTTATTGAAGGAAACGAGGCGATCGCACGTGGTGCAATGCGTGCGGGTTGCAACTTTTTTGCGAGCTACCCAATTACTCCAGCCTCCTCGATCCTCCACTACATGAATGTGTTAGTACCTGAAGCCGGTGGTGTTGTTATACAGGGGGAGGATGAGATTGCGTCGATGGGTTTCTGTATTGGCGCGGCCATGGCCGGGCGTAAGGTTCTTACCTCGACAAGCGGTCCGGGCTTAAGCCTTTACAGCGAAAACATCGGCCTCGCGCAGATGGGTGAAACCCCCTTGGTCATTATAAATATCCAGCGTCAGGGCCCTGCGACCGGCTCAGCGACGAAAGGTGCTGAGAGTGACATCCAGTTTACACGCTGGGTGACTTCCGGCGGGCTTCCGGTTATCGCTCTCAGTCCGGCTACAGTTGAAGAAGCGTATTTGCTTACTTACATTGCTTTCAACTTCGCCGAGAAGTACCGCACGCCTGTGTTTATCATGGCGAACAAGGAAATAGGCGTAACCAAGGAATCCGCGGATCTTGAATCGATCGAGCTTCCTCCTCTTGTCGAGCGTAAGAAAGTCCCATCGGGCCAGAAGGAATACCTGCCACACCTTTTCGATGAGCTCGATGAGGTGCCGGCTATTTCGGACTTCGGAGGAGATTACATAGCACGTTACACCACTTCTACTCACGATAAGACCGCTTATCTGGTCACCAAACCTGATGTCATCCAGGAGATGATCGATCACTACTTCGCGAAAATCGAAAATGCCATTGATGACATCACCCTCGTAAAAGAGGACTTCCAGGAAGGTGCTGAGACCCTTGTTATCAGCTACGGCGTCATCTCGAGATCGGCGGCCGTGGCAATCTCGGAAGCCAGGGCAAAAGGTAAAAAGATTTCAGCTCTCGTTCTCCAGACAATCTGGCCGGTACCCGAGAAAGTCATCAAAGCTGCCATGAAGGGCATCAGGAAAATAATCGTACCCGAAATGAACATGGGTCAATACCTTATCGAAATTGAAAGACTGGCGGCAACGGATGTTGAAGTGATAGGTGTCAACAAGATGAATACTACGCTGGTTTCCCCACAGGAGATCATTGAAAAGGGAGGCCTGCTGTGAGTGATATCAAGTATAAATCATACATGACTGATAAAATCGGACCCCTTCCGTTTTGCCCGGGCTGCGGGCACACTACGCTTATCAACGCCCTGGACAAAGCCCTTGTAGAGTTGCAGCTTGACCCCAAGGATGTCGTCATTGTCACAGACATCGGCTGCATCGGCTTGTCCGACAGGTATTTCACAACAAACGCATTTCATGGTCTGCACGGACGCTCAATTACATATGCCTGCGGGTTAAAACTGGCACGTCCCGAGTTGACCGTAATTACCCTCATGGGTGATGGAGCGGCCGGTATCGGGGGAACCCATTTCCTGAATGTCGCGCGGCGTAACATCGGCATCACGCTGCTCATTGGAAATAATTTCAATTACGGTATGACGGGCGGCCAGCATTCAGTCACTACACCAACCGGTGGAATTACATCGACCACGCCGTGGGGCAACCCGGAAGGGCCTATGGACCTCTGCGGAACCGCGGTCGCCGCGGGCGCGGCATGGGTCTACAGGGCGACAACATTCGACAAAGACCTTTCCGGTATCATTAAAATGGCGATCGAGCAACCAGGATTTGCCTTCGTAGATACCTGGGAGTTGTGCACGGCATATTACATGGTGCGTAATAAGCTCAGGAAAAAGGAACTTTTTGATTTACTGGATTTCTACGGCTTCAGCGTTGGACTCCAGGCTGATAAGCCCCGGCCTGAGTACAGCGTGAAGTACATGGAGGCGTACGAACAAGGAAAGAGTGTAATAAAGAAAAAACCTTATATCAAAGCTCAGCATCCGAACTCCGTAACCAGGCAAACTGGAATTATTATCGCCGGAAGTGCAGGGCAGAAGATCAGGTCAGCGGCTACGGTATTAGCGGAGGGTTCAATTTTTGCCGGTCTGAACGCTACCCAGAAGGACGATTACCCGATCACGGTACAGACCGGGCACTCGGTGGCAGAGATAATCCTCAGTCCCGATCGAATTGATTATACCGGAATCGAAAATCCTGATTTCTTCGTCCTTATTTCGGAAGATGGGCTTAAACGAACACGGCCGAAAATCCAGGCCCTGCCCGAAACATGCATCCTTTACGTGGACGAAACAATTGAGCTGCCTGAAACAAAAGCACAGGTACGCAGATTACCATTCAGGAAGCTTGAGAAGGCAGTCGGAAAATTGTCTCTTTCGACAGCAGCGGTAGCTGCAATGCTCGAAGACAGCGAGATGTTCCCTATTGAGGCTTACGGTCTTGCGATCAAGAGTTTCCAAAGTCCAAAAATTGCTGAAATAAATTTGAAAGCTGTAACCGCTGGGGCGGAATTAACAAGCAAATCAAGCAAAATGGGATAAAAACCGGAGGATTTGACATGGCAAAACGAACAATAGTAACAATGCCTGGTGATGGAATTGGAGTACACGTTCTTGACCAGGCCTTAAGGGTGCTGGATGCGGTTGGATTTGAAGCGGATTATGTGCACGCTGATATCGGCTGGGAGTTCTGGAAATCGGAGGGTAATCCACTTCCGGACAGAACCTTAGACCTTTTAGCAAAACATAAACTTGGCTTGTTCGGCGCGATTACATCGAAGCCGAAAGAACAGGCTGTAGCTGAAATCTCCGACGAGTTAAAGGATAAAGGGTTTGTTTATTACAGCCCGATTGTCGGTATGAGGCAGCACTTTAATTTGCAACTGTGCATCCGTCCATGCAAGACATTCCCCGGTAATCCATTGAATTTCATACGCCGTGATTCGGGAGGTGGATTTGAAGAACCGGTAGTCGATGTTGTCATTTTCCGCCAGAATACACAGGGACTTTATTCGGGTGTCGAATGGACGAATCCACCCGCCGATGTACGCGCGGCATTTGAGACACATAAGAAAATGGCAGCCTTCAAGGATACGCCATCCGAAGAGCTTGCGATCTCGAGCCGGATTTTCACATGGGATGCGTGCAAGTTTATTGCCGATAAAGCATTTGAATATGCGGACAAGCACGGTTATAAATCGGTTACCGTATGTGAAAAACCGAATGTCATTCGTGAAACTTCCGGGATGATGGAAAAAGCGGCAAGGGAAGCTAAAGAGAAATTCCCCAATATCGAGCACTGGTCTACAAACATCGATGCTCAAATGATGTGGATGACCAAGAATCCCGAAACCTATGGCGTTATTCTTTGCGGAAACATGTTCGGCGATATCGCATCGGACGGTTTCGCGGGACTGACAGGCGGCCTCGGATTCGCGTTGAGTGGAAACATTGGTGCGGAAGTCGCAGTATTCGAGCCGACTCATGGATCGGCACCGAAGTATGCTGATTATGATGTCTCGATCGTGAACCCGATCGCGATGATCCTGAGCGCCGCGATGATGCTGGATCACATCGATGAGATTGAGAAAGCCACTCAGATTAAAGATGCGATCTCTGCTGTCATTAAAGATGGCAAAACTCGCACATACGACATGATGAAAATGGCAGGGCGCGCCAATGTCATTGAAAAGGGCGCCGCAAGCTGCGAGCAGATGGGCGACACTATCATTGAAAAATTAAAAGTAAGAGTCTAGACAGGAGACACCAGATGATCTCTAAAGCTGATATTGAAGGACTATTCTCAGTCCAACTGGATCAGATCAGTGCTGCCGATATAAAGGAAAAAGTTATTCAGGCATGGTTAATCGGGTGCGAGCGCGGTGGATGGGAGAGCGTGGATGATTTAAAGAAGATGCCGTTCACACTTCTCACCGATACGCATGGTATCAACTTTATCGAACATACGATCGCGGTAACCGATGGCGCAGTAGCCCTGGCAAACGCTCAAACTGAAACATATGCGAAGATGCCGTATGAAATCAATATGGATCGCCTGGTCGCCGGTGGAATTCTGCATGATGTCGGGAAGCTTCTCGAAATTGAAGCTGATGGCTCAGGGGGTTACAGGAAAAGCCGCAGCGGCATGTGCGCGAGGCACCCAATATCCGGCGCGATTCTCACTGCTGAAGTAGGCTTGTCAGAAGAAATTGTTAACACGGTCGGATGCCATGCCAAGGAAGGCGATGGACGACCTCAGGTTGTCGAGACGGTTTTGATTCACCAGGCGGATTTTGCGACCTTTAATCCGCTCGTTATGATGAACAAGGGAATTCTTATTCAGTAGTTAATAGTACCCAGTACATTACCCTGTTAAAAAGAAAGCGGAGCGATAGCTTCGCCGGTAAATTCGGAGTTAATTATGGGTAAAACAATCATTGAGAAGATACTTGGTTCTCATGCCGGGCACGAAGTGAAACCGGGTGATATCGCGGATATCGAGATTGATGCACGGGTCGCCCGTGACTTCGGTGGTGCGAATGTCGTAAAAAATATTCGCGACAATGGACTTGGTATTGATGACCCGTCGAAAACATTTTTCACGTTCGACTGCAATCCAGGCGGATCGGACCAGAAATATGCCACCAACCAGCAGATCTGCCGTGAGTTTGCCAGAGAGTATGGCATTACGGTGTACGATATCGACAGGGGGATCGGAACGCATCTAGCGATAGATAATGGCCTTGCATGGCCGGGATCGACTTTTGTTTCAACCGATTCCCATGCGAATATCCTCGGTGCGATCGGGGCTTTCGGTCAGGGCATGGGAGACCTCGACATCGCCCAGGCCTGGGCGAATGGAAGGGTATGGTTCAAGGTGCCGCCATCGCTCAAAGTTATATTGAAAGGCACACCGTCACTGGTTGCTTCACCCAAGGATATAACGCTGGCGATTTTGAAAGAAACGGGAGCGAACGGTCTTCTTGGATATTCAGCGGAATTTTACGGTGACACGGTTGATGCGTTAGACCTTCCGGGACGAATCACTATGGCGTCGATGGTCACCGAAATGGGTGGGATCATCGCCCTGTTTACGCCAAACAAAGCGGTTCTTGATTATTGCAAGAGTGCAACCGGCAGGAAAATTGAGCCGGTAGTTGCCGATCCCGATGCGGAATACACAAAGACGATAGAAATCGATATTGAAGGACTTCAGCCGTTTATTTCAAGGCCGGGACATCCTGAGGATGTTGTCGACGTGGCGAGTGTTAAGGGAACGAAGATTGGATCGGCGTTTCTAGGATCGTGCACGAACGGCAGATTTGAAGACCTGAAAGCCGCGGCGGATATCCTTAAAGGCAAGAAAGTCGCACCGGGTGTTGTTTTGAAAATCGTTCCGGCGACCGATGAGGTCTGGAAACGGGCACTGGATGAAGGTTTAATCGGAATTTTCAAGGATGCCGGTGCGCTTATCGGTAACGCCGGTTGTGCGGGATGCGCAGCCGGGCAGATCGGTCAGAACGGTCCAGGTGAAATTACAATCAGCACAGGTAATCGGAACTTCGCCGGGAAGCAGGGCAAGGGTGAAGTTTACCTTGCATCGCCCGCGACTGTAGCTGCATCGTCTGTCGCGGGTGTGATAACCCTCGCCAGTGAAATCCCCGATGAGCCTGTTCTTTTCAAAACAGGTGATGCCGGTAAGGAAGCTCCCAAGGCTGCTCTTGAAGTTGAAACCGGACTTAAGCCGGTTAGTTTCAAGGGCAGAGTATGGGTAATCCGCGAGGACAACATCGATACCGATATGATCTACCACAACCGGTACCTTGCGATTACGGATCTCGATGAGATGGGGCAGTATACGTTCGACAACCTTAAGGGCTGGGAGGATTTCAGCAAGAAAGCCAGGGCAGGAGATATTGTAGTGGTCGGGAAGAATTTCGGGGCGGGGTCATCCAGGCAACAGGCAGTTGACTGTTTCAAGAGCCTTGGTATCTCAATGATTATTGCTGAATCGTTCGGCGCGATCTACGAGCGTAACGCTATCAACCAGGGATTCCCGATTGTGAATGCCGACCTTGTATCGACCAGTCTCGAAAGCGGCCAGGAAATTGAAGTCGACCTTGAGACCGGCAGGATTACTTTGCAATCAGGCGATGAAATCGATGGACGGCCGTTCTCGGAAGTCCAGATGAATATTTATCGAAGGGGCGGATTATTGAAAACCGTATCGGGGGTGAGCAGTCGTGGGTAAAACATTTGCTGAGAAAGTACTGGCCAAGCACTCAGGCCAGAAGGAGGTAGTACCGGGTCAGATTGTCATCGTTGAGCCTGATTACCTGCTTACACACGACAACACGGCAGCCATTATCGGCAAGATTGAAAAGGAGCTATCGGAGTACGGCGTGGCTCGTCCGGAAATGCCGGTAATTGTCCTGGACCATGTAATCCCGGCCGCAAGCGAGAAAACCGCTATCAATCATCAAAAAGCGCGTGAATTCGCTGCAGTTTTCGGAATCAAGAATTTCTATGATTTAGGTCAGGGCGTATGCCACCAGGTAATGGTGGAGAAGTGCCTTGCTATGCCTGGAAGGATCGTTGTCGGGAGTGACTCCCATACCTGTTCATATGGCGCTGTTGGCACATTCGGTACTGGAATCGATCGAACGGAAGCTGCCGCTCTACTCCTCAGAGGTAAAATGTGGCTCAAGGTTCCTGAAACCATAAAGGTAGTTTTGTCAGGGGATTTTAATCTCGCCGTCTCTGCCAAGGACCTGGTGCTCACAATCATACGCGACATCGGCGCCGATGGCGCAAACTATTGTGCCGTGGAGTTTCACGGTAATGTCATCTCGCTCTCTATCGATGAACGTTTCACGATAGCCAATATGGGAGTCGAGATGGGCGCTAAGATCGCGGTATTCCCGATAGACGAGGTAACGGAAGGTTACCCCTGCTCTGAGAAAGCGAAATTGGCCAAGTACGATCCTGTCTGGGCAGATCCGGATGCCGAGTACATGCGGGAACTCCATTATGACCTTAGCGAAATTGTTCCCGTCGTCGCCTGTCCCCATAAAGTGGATAACGTGAAACCGGTCAGCGAAATGGAAGGTCTCCAGTGTCACCAGTTCCTGCTGGGAACTTGCACTAATGGAAGGCTCAGCGACCTGCAAATCGCTGCGGATATACTTGAAGGTCATCAAATACCACCCGGCGCCAGGCTTCTTGTCCTTCCGGCTTCTAAGGAAGTTTTTGAGGCGGCGCTCAATCGCGGTATTATCGCCCGTCTGTCTCGTGCGGGTGGCGTAATTCTGCCCCCTGGTTGCGGTCCCTGTCTTGGCGCACACCAGGGTGTACTTGCTCCCGGTGAGAGATGTCTCAGCACCGCCAACCGTAATTTCAAGGGCCGGACCGGCAGTACTGAAGCCGAAAGATACCTAGCAAGCCCCGCTACCGTCGCGGCGTCGGCCATCACCGGTCGCCTGACTGACCCAAGGGAAATCGTTGAGGAGCTGTTTCAATGAAAGTCTGGAAATATTCTGATGATATAAACACCGATATGCTTTTCCCTGGCAAGTATACATATACATGCAGCACCGCTGAGGAAATTAAACCCCACCTCCTGGAAGACCTGGACCCTCAGTTCGCGGGCAATGTCGGTGAGGGTGACCTGATTTTCGCCGGTAAGAATTTCGGATGTGGAAGTTCGAGAGAGCAACCGGTGCTTGGATTTAAAGCTGTAGGAATTCAGGCGATTGTCGCTAAAGGTTTCGCGAGGATTTTTTATCGTGCCGCGATCAACCAGGGACTTCTGCTGGTTGAATGTCCTGAAGCGGTCGACGCTTACAAGGACGGAGACGAGGTTACTCTCGACGCCGAAGCCGGGATGATTACCGTCTCTGGTACAGAATTTTCGTTCCCGAAACTTCCGCCGGAAATTCTCGCGATACGCGATGCCGGCGGTTTATTGCCTTACACCCTTGCGGCGCTGAAGGAAGAAAGCGCCAGGGGAAATTGAAATGATACAGATTACCGCAAGTCTGATTTGGGCTTGCGGTGTTTTGAATTAAGTAGAAGGTGCCCTCCCTGACGGTCGGGCTACTGTAAGGAGACGTTGCTGTGCGACTCTACGAATATGAAGCGAAAAAAGTGTTCGGGACGATGGGGCTTGCTATTCCCAAAATGTACGGGGTAATCCATTCTCCGGGCGATCTCGACGGATTGGAAATATCATATCCCGCCATGGTCAAGTCAATGGTTCTGATTGGCGGACGGGGTAAGGCCGGGGGAATTAAGAAAGCAAATGATCTTGCGGAAGCGAAATCAATTGCCGGGGATATGTTTAACCTCACAATCAAAGGATATCCAGTTGATACCCTGCTGATCGAGGAGATGGCATCGGAAGCGGGAGCGTGCTACGTCGGTATCACCACACATCCTGCAACGTTTAATGTGATCATGATGGCCAGCGCCAGGGGCGGTGTTGATATCGAGCAGGTTGCCCTTGAAGATCCCGATGCAATTTTAAAGAAGGAAATTCCAAACAATGACCTTGAACTGCCTGAAGATATTGCAAACGAATTTTCTGATTTTCTAAACAAGGGACTTAACGGCGATGATACGCTTCTTGCATCCCTCAAGGACGCCGTGAAGACGTTGTACGCAACCTACCAGGCATACGACTGCAAGGTCGCAGAGATCAACCCGTTGATAATCACGACTGATAAACAGGCAATTGCCGCGGACGCAAAAGTCGTCATTGATGATAACGCCATATACCGCCAGGGCGGATTGTTCGAAATGCTTGGGTTGAAGGAATCGCGGCATGATGTGTCTGAGCTTACGAAAGATGAGCAAAGGGCCAGGGATGCCGGTTTTCCGTACGTTGATCTCCTGCCTGGGGATACCGAGGAAGATCCGGATAAGCTGTATGTCGGCCTCGTTCCCGGCGGGGCGGGATATGGAATCTTTTCAATCGATGAAGTAGCCAATGTCGGCGACCGGTTTTTCGATGGGAAAGTTGTCCCGGTGAATTTCATGGATTCAGGCGGTGGACCCCCGCTGAACGCCATAGCGGAGATGTTCCACCTTCTTATGGACAAGAAAATTGTCGACCTGATTATCACTTCCCGGTTCGGGGGGATTTCAAGTTGCGATGTTTTCATCCGTGGAACGATCAAGGCACTTAGAGACCGTTACGAAAAGGGCCAGAGGATGTTACCAGTGGTCGGCAGGATGGTTGGTACGGAACTTCCCAGCGCGAGGGAATACCTCGAAAAGGCAAAAGCTGAGACACCCGAAGCCCTGGAATACCTGGACATCATAGTCGGGAACGAAAAAATTATGGCCGATGTAATCAAGGACGGTATCACCCTTGGATTTGAAGTAAAGGAAAAGCAAACTGCAACTGCAGCTAAATAGACCCGGTGAAAAGTTTTAAATCAGTATCTGATTAAGTATTTACTATTGAGATTTAACCGCCTGACAGGAGAAAAGAAATGCAAAGAGTACCCGCTCATAAAGGAATGCTCTGTCACTTGATAAGGCACGCCAGGCCGGACCTGGTCAAGTCAATTGAAGATACGCAAACAGTCGAGACCGCTGTAGTCGGTTTAGGAAGGCAGGGAACCAGGCATGCCGGACTGATGCGTGACTTCGGTACGACCGTCACGGCTGGTATCGCTCCCGGACGCGGTGGCCAGAGAATTCACGAGACGATCCCGGTATATGACACCGTGGCTGACTGTCTCGAAGAACATCCGAATATCGCTGCGGTTTCCATATGGAAACATTTCACCAGTGCCAGGGACGCCGCTCTTGAGGTTATCGAAGCCGGTATACCTCTGGTCATGCTTATTACAGAAGGGATCCCGCTACGCGATGTAAGGGATATCCTCGTCGCCTGCCGGAAACATAAGACTGTCATGTTTGGTGGAAATACACCT
Organism: uncultured bacterium; assembly: GCA_965369865.1. Taxonomy (GTDB): domain Bacteria; phylum JAJVIF01; class JAJVIF01; order JAPKYR01; family JAPKYR01; genus JAPKYR01. The sequence goes on from CBDURU010000043.1 coordinate 23,386, forward strand.
GGAGTTATATTCCCGCCCGAAGGAATCAAGGTCGGGATGCTTCCGGACGTGTTTTATCCTGAGGAGGTCGAACCCGGTATAGCGGGACCGCATGGGGTAACAATTATCTCGCGAAGCGGTGCGATTCTCTATCACTTGTCTGATGCTCTCGCGAGCGCAGGGATCGCCCAGAACGCGGTGCTTGGAATCGGCGGCGACGGTGCGAACGGCTCGACATTCCAGGATCTCGTACCTGTTGCAATGAATTACGAAAACACTGACCTGGTTGTGATTGCGGGTGAGATTGGCGGATCCAAGGAAGAGCTGCTTGCCGAAGACATTAAGGCTAATCCTGATAAATATCACAAACCGATGGTTGCCTTGATTTCCGGAGCAAATGCACCCGAAGGAAAAACGATGGGGCATGCCGGGGCGATTGTCGCTCCGGGACAGGAATACGGGACGTTTAAATCGAAGAAAGAAGCTCTTGAATCAGTCGGGGTAACGGTTGTCAACAGCCAGTACGACCTGATTGAAACTGTAAATGATAAGCTGGCCGGAAAAACATACTTCGATACAACCCTGTATTACGACAAGATGAAGGCCACCTGGGAAGAAGCGCCGAAAAAACCGGGCTGGGGAACATTGATTACAAGCATCGTACCTAATGAAATGCTCCTTTCAGGTTACCCGATTGAAGAAGTAATTGAAAATGCAAGCTTTCTTGAAGCTGCTCATCTCCTCGTGAAACTTGAACTGCCCAGAGAAGAAACTCTGAAGGAGCATGAGAAAGCAGCGATCGCAGCGTCGAAACTCCCTGCTCCGCCGATTGAAAGGTTTGAGGGTGAGGATATTTCGGCCGCACTCGCGAAAAGTTTCCTGATGGACAAAATCCTGCAGGAAATGACCGAGAAGGGCAAGGACGGTCCTGTCAACAAAACCATATACGCTCTAGGTCGATTCGCGCGGTACCTTGCGTTTATTCTTGGTAATGAAGAAGCCATGGATGCTGCGGGTGAAGATGAAGGTTTCAGGGGCATAATTTATCGTGCGGTGACGGGAGCAAAAAAATATGATGCCAAACGTGCGAAGATAATTGAGCAGATCATAACGACATGCGTTGATCACGGAGCCACCCCTCCATCGGCGCAGTCGACAATTCTTGCGGCCACGGTAAGGCCATCGTACCAGGTGGGCATATCAGCCGGTATTGGGGCAATTACGGATGTACATGGTGGAGCCGGTGGTGAAGCGGCAAGGTTCTTCAAGAAGTGTGTAGAGAAATCCGAATCGGATAATATCGATCTGTCGGATGCGACAGTGGCAATATTGAATGAGTACGTTAAGGCAGGCAAACGTGTTGGCGGACTTGGACATCGCGTCCATACTACAGATCCACGTCGAACTCCGCTGTGGAAACTTGTAGATGACTCCGGACATTCAGGAAAATGCGTAGAAATCTCAAAAATGGTGACCGATATTTTCGAGAGAGTCCGGGGTATGAATCTGCCTATCAACGTGGACGGGGTAATAGGTGCTATAGTTGCTGATCTTGGTCTGCATCCGGACCTGGCCAAGGCACTTTTCGTGTATGGCCGGGTTGTGGGGCTTTCCGCTCACTTCTTCGAGGAAGTAGCCAGCCAGCCCCAGATGCGTAGGGTCAATTTTGGAGACGCGGTTTATAAAGGTAAGGAAAAGAGGTCCTGGCCTAAATGAAGTAAACCTCTAATAGTTTGTAGCCGAATCATTACGGCTTTTAAAAATAGATTGTTATT
>CBDURU010000044.1:0-25124 GCA_965369865.1 uncultured bacterium
GTACTGCAGGCCGGCGTCCTGCGCTACGGGATTTAGTACTTTTTCAACAGCCCCGCATGGCAATGCGTCGAATGGATTGTTTTAAGGTAGAAGACGCACTGCCGTGCAGTTCTACGGGTTTTTTTTCATTTTTCATATTAATCAAAACTATCTGGAAACCTGTAAATCAATCCGTAGTGGCCAAAAATGGTTAATACCTGTATATATATTATAAGCTCAGCGGGAGCTTCGCCCTCCCAATTTGTCTTCCCAATTTGTCCTCCCAATTCGTCCTCCCAATTTGCGCTCCCATCAGGTAAAAAAAATCCCCCTGTTTGAGGGGGATTGACCATTTCTGTTAAATATTTAAACCTTTAAGACCAATCCTGTTAAATAAAAATTGAATGGACATATTTAGAATTTAGGGGGACACCTGCTTTTCGACGGGCGAAAAGAGATGTCCCCGATCTCGAATCAATATTTAATTAATAGGATTGGTATAAATCCGTAAATCCTTAAATTTTTAAATCCTTAAATCTTCAAATCTTTAAATCTTTAAAACTTTAAATCTCTACTTCAATGCGAATCTAGCGAATCTTTTTACAGTCGCGCCGGGGACGCCGGACTGCTTGATTACGTCCTTGACCGACATCTTGTTTTCCTTCGCGTAAACCTGCTCGATAAGGCATTCCTCAGAATAAAACTTTCTGATCATGCCCTCGGCGATTTTCGGAATGATATGTTCCGGCTTGCCCTGCTCCTTTGCTTTACCCTCGGCGATCTCACGTTCTTTCGCGAGTACGTCTTCGGGAATATCATCCGGAGAAATGTAGGCAGGGTCGGCGAACGCGATCTGCAGGACGAGTTCATGCGCAAGCTCATTGGCTTTCTCAATATCCCCGCCTTCATCCATACCCAATTCAATAAGAACACCGAGTTTTCCGGGGGGGTGAATGTAAGAATGAACGACACCGGGTCCTTTAGTGGTGAAACGGGCAGCCTGCCTCAGACCCATGTTCTCGCCGATGCGTCCGATCACCTCGTCGATGAGGGTTTTTACTGTTTTACCACCATCGGAATGAAGGGCGACCTCATAAAGTTCGGTCCCTTCGGTAATTTCATCGGGACCCGCGGCGAAGACATGCTCCACAAGGTCGACGGACAACTGTATGAATTCCTCGTTCTTGGCGGCGAAATCGGTTTCGGTATTTACAGCGACAATCGCGCCGGAGGTTTTATCGCCGCTGATTTTTGTAGCGACGAGACCCTCCGATGCCTCGCGATGGGCTTTTTTAGCCGCCACCTGGAGACCCTTCTTCCGGATAATTTCTTCGGCTAAAGTGAGATCGCCATTTGCCTCAGCCAGAGCTTTCTGGCAGTTGACGAAACCGGCGAGGGTCTTTGTTCGAAGTTCTTTTATTTCCTTAGCAGAGGGCTTATATTCTGCCATTTGATTAATTTCCTCCAATTTTTTTACTGACTAATTTTCTGGTACAGTCTCAGGATCCTCGGTAACTTCCCGAGGGGTTTCGGTCGCGACCGCGGTTTCCTGGACCGGGGCGGGAGCTGGCGCTTCCAGGACTGGTTCCGGTTCCGGGGGAGCTTCCTCCGGTGGTGGCGCGACAATTTCGTCGGTTACTTCAGGGAATTCTTCGCCCGGCGCGAAATCACGTCCCTCTCGCCCCTCGATAATCGCGTTCGCCATCGTTTCGCAGAACAGGTTGATAGCTTTGACAGCATCGTCGTTACCCGGGATGGGGATATCAGCATCATCGGGATCGCAATTGGTGTCGAGAATCGCGGCGACAGGAATACCGAGTTTCCTGGCTTCCTTGACAGCGTTATGTTCCTTTTTGAGGTCGATGATAAAGATGCAATCGGGAATCTGTGTTATCGCCTTGATACCGCCGAAGAATTTCTGGAGTTTTTCCTGCTTCTTTTGAAGTTTCAGGATTTCCTTCTTGGTGAGGCCGCGAAAATCATTTCTCTTGAATTTGTCCTCAAGTTCGAGGAGATAATCGGTACGTTTCTTAATTGTCTTGTAATTGGTCAGGGTACCGCCAAGCCATCGCTGGATCACGTATGGCGATCCGCACCGTTGTGCCTGGGTCTTGACAGCTTCCTGGGCCTGGCGTTTTGTGCCGACAAACAGGACGATACCGCCCGAGGCTGTCAGGTCGCGTATGTAATTGTAGGCAACTTCCAGGAGTTTGAGAGTTTGTTGAAGATCGAGAACATAAATCCCATTACGCTCGGTGTAGATATACCTCGCCATTTTGGGATTCCAGCGCTTGGTCTGATGGCCGAAATGGATTCCAGCCTCAAGCAGTTGTTTCATTGTAATCTGATACAACTGGATGGACCTCCTTGGTCGCACGAGTAGTCATCAAGGCGCACAAAAATCGCGCCAAGACGCGAAGAGGAATTGTAACAGACATTTTTATCATTTGTCAATGCAATAACATTATGTAAACAGGACCAAAGATCTTTAAGAGGCTGTTGAAAAAGTAGTTAGACTGAAAAATCATAAGCGATCACTGCTTTTCGATCCTGTTTCTCATGCGGACGGGCCGTCCGCGATACTGCAGGCCGGCGTCCTGCGCTACGGGATTTAGTACTTTTTCAACAGTCCCTTTTTACGGACGGCTTCAATTATAATACCAGCCATAATAAGCATTCTCGTAACCTTCTATCAGCTCAGCCGGGATGATCTCGATCCTGATTGTTGCTGGCTCTTCCAGAAGGATTGAAACCATCGGATAATTATCAAGTGCAGCGTCCTCCGCAAGAAGTTCACCCTCATCGCCGTAAATTGCAAGGTCAAGGTCCAGGACACCTGTCCCGCCGAATGCCTGGAACATCCAGACCCCCTCACCGGCTTCCATTTCAAAGACAGCAGTGGAACCGCCTTCGAATTGCGATATATGCCACTCGTCAATGTCCTTGTACTGCCCTTCCCGATCTCCCATCAGCCAGACGGTCATTTCCCTTGAGTCCTGTCCAAGGGTTTCCCATTCGACCATAAATTCAATAACATCGGTGCCTGAGATGTCCAGGATTTCCCGATCATCGGGCTGTTCAAAGTTAATACGCTGAATAGGCAGGGGGGCATCCTGAGTGTCAGTTGGTGCAGAATCCTGAGTATCGGCGCTGTCATCGCCACCGGGACAGGCTGTCAATGTTAAAAGGAAAATAAAAGAGATAACAATAAGAAAAATTGCGGGAATTCGCATATATCTCCTCCGGACGATATGATTTTTGAAAAGTACGGGAATGATAGCCAATCAGAGAAATGAAAACAAGGAATTCCGTCGACAAGCACCCTTCGGCAGGCTCAGGGCAGGCCAGTTCGACGGCACGCGGTTTTAGGAATTCTTACAAATAAAATCTTTCGGCGGTACGGTATAAAATCTCAACGCCGAGCGGTAAGACATCCTCATCGACCTTGAATAACGGATGATGGTGCATGGCATCGGAGCCTTTCTTTGGATTTTTCATACCAAGAAATCCAAAACATCCCGGAACTTCCCTGAGGTATAATCCCATGTCCTCCCCGCCCATCATCGGTTTATCCTCGAATACATTTTTCCTGCCGAGTACTGTTTCCGATGCTTTCCAGAGGACCTCACACATTTTTTTATCATTGATCGTGGAAGCTATCATCTGCCTGAAATCAATTTCCGCGGACCCGCCAAGTGTCCTTGAGGTTCCATTTACAATTTGAATCAACCGTTTCTTTACGAGTTTGCGACCCTCATCGCTGAAAGTCCGGCAAGTTCCCTGGAGCTTAACTTCCGGCGGAGTGATATTGTATGAAACAGCACTGTTAACGCTGGTAACAGTGACAACACAGGTATCGATCGGGTCGAAATTACGGCTGACAACGCTCTGCAGTGCTGAGATCACCTGGGATGAGATATAGATCGGATCGACGATTACATGGGGATACGCGGCATGACCGCCTTTTCCCTTGACCGTAATGTCGAACTCGTCAACCGCGGCCATGCACGGTCCGAGCACAATCCCCATTTTTCCGATAGGGATTCCTGCCCAGACATGGATTCCAAAAGCGGCGCCGACATCGGGATTATCAAGCACCCCGTCGTCGATCATCACCTGCGCCCCTACCCCGCCTTCCTCGGCAGGCTGGAAACATAACTTGACCGGACCGGCAACCGGTTTTCTTTTAAGGAGTTCCGCGGCGCCGATAAGCATCGCGACATGGGTGTCGTGCCCGCATGCATGCGCTTTGCCTTTAACTTTCGACTTGAACTCGAGATCGGTATGCTCATCCATCGGGAGCGCGTCCATGTCGGCCCTTAACATAAGGACCTTTTTTTTACTACTCGAGTCCCGACCGGGGACCATCGCGACCACTCCTGTGCGGGCAATTTTCCTACCCTTAATTCCGATTATTTTCAATTCATCGAGAATCAGCTTCTGTGTTTTCTTTTCCTCAAATTGGAGTTCCGGGTACTGATGTATCTGTCGGCGAATCCTCAGAACTTTATTTTTAATTTCTTTTGTAACCAGTGGGGTTTTAATTTTCGGCATTGCACACCCTCCAAGAAAAAAACCGGGTTTAAGTTGGAAGCGCAGTTTACCGTGACTTGAGGTCTAAAACAACGTTGGCACTAATCGCAACAATGGTCATTTAGATTCAGGAAAAAGTTCAGATAAGGGGGAAAATGACTATATTTTGACATGTAACACGTAAAAACAGCAAAAATATTGAAAATTGTCAATAAAAATCCAACAAGACTAAACATTCGTTTGTAGATATGGATCGGCCACTCCCTTATTATTATGGTTGTGCTGCCTGAGAGGAATTACGTGTCATTTTCAATCCCGCTGTTGCAACTAATTCTACCTTTTAGGCAATGAATTGACAAATTATGCTGGCAAACAAAGCATTTTTGTGCAATTCAAGTGATCGTGTTCTTATAAAGAAAAAACATATGAAAGAAAAAATGCTACCGGATAAGGACTTGCCAAATGGTGACAAAAATTCTTTGGCGCTATCAAGTTCTTCATCGCACATTCCGGTACTGTTGAACGAAGTACTCGAAATTATGAATCCATCGCCGGGGAAAAACTTCATCGACCTTACCACGGGTCCCGGAAACATGAGCAAGGCCCTCCTTCTGGCCAATGCTCCCGATGGAAAAGTTCTTTCCCTTGATTGCGACCCCCGAACAGTAACCGAACAGAATTCAAACCTCGCTGAATTTGGCTCACGTTCAATTCGGAGGCATGCCAATTTTTCCGAATTACTCGAAGTCGCCCGCGCTGAAAATTTCATTGGGGTTGATGGGATCCTTGGCGACCTTGGGGTCTCAAGCATAATGCTCGATCATCCTGAGTACGGTATGAGTATAGGCCACGATGGCAGGCTGGACATGCGGTTCGATCCCGAGCTGGAGTTTTCCGCATACGAACTTGTCAATAATCTTCCTGAAGACGAGCTGACATCGATGCTTTGGGGTATGGACGAGAAAAGGTTTGGCGGGAGGATCGCACGATCAATCATACGGGCACGAGCCAATCGGCCAATCGAGACAACCGGCCAGCTTGCTGAAATTGTCTCAAACGCAATTCCGAAACGGTTTCATCCGAAACGAATCCATCCGGCCACGAAAACATTTCTTGCATTGAGGGCAAGGGTCAATTTGGAACGGGAATCGCTGGAGAAATGCCTGGATGATGCCGTGGAAATTCTAAAGGCAGAAGGTGTACTTCTGATCATCTGCTACAGCTCATTCGAGGACCGGATCGTTAAGGCAATGTACGCAAATAACCGGGACAGATGGCAACGCATGACGAGTAAACCGGTAACACCGGGTAAGGACGAGATCGAGAGGAACCCGAGGTCAAGGTCGGCAAGGCTTCGAACGTACAGGAAGATCGCATGAATAGTTAGAAAATAATTCACAACATATAACAATAAACATGCAGTATTAATTCAGACTTGTCCTTCAATACCGGGACAAGGGGAAAAGGGATAAGAAATAAATGTCTGCAGCTCCTAAACTCAATCCTGAATTCTGGATGACATCCCATGTCGGAGAACTCTCAGTACCGGATATTGTGGAGATCCCGACATCGCCGGCAGGTGTGGTCGTACACACACCCCCGTCAGCGAAAGAGGTGTCCGCGCCCAGGATTTCCATCCTGCCACCACTCGCGCTGATTTTTAAATTCGAGCGCGCGATCTCGCTCGCGATCATCGTTTTCGCGTTGATGACGCTGGCGACATTCGCCAACCAGGGCCTGAGGGCGAAAATTAACGCGAGGGATCACAGGGTCGCGATCCAGGAAACCGACAATGAGATCGGAATTCTGCGTAGCGACCTTCAGCAGGCCAGGATGAACCTTGAAAGGTCGGATGCTCCTGAAGGTTACAGAACATTGTCAATCGAACCAGGCGACGTAACAACAATCGTATTGCCCCCGGTCCGGTAATTCATAAAATGAACCGCAAACCATCAACAACCGCTGCCAACCCTTACATTCACGCGCTACGGCTCCGTGGTGTTTTAATCATGTCCATATGTCTGGTCCTTTTGGGAATTGGATCAGTACGGCTGGGGATCGTCCAGGCGAAATATCCCGAACGCTTTGAATCCCTAGATTGTTTCCAGCCAGCCCGCACCGGGATTATCCCTTCATCGAGGGGTCGAATTTTCGATACCCACCTGAGACCGCTTGCCGATAACTGGACCGTTTCATCGCTCTTTGTTAACCCGAGCCTTGTCCCCGACGAGTTGCGTGAAACACTGATACAGGCAGTGCGGTTGTATCTCGACTGCGATCCCGGGCAAGTCAGGTCCGCCATTTACGATAGTGAAGCAACTCGCCGGATCCTTATCCCCGAAATGACCCAGGATGATATTCAACGTTTTAACTCGATCCCATACTCGGTTGAGACCGCCGAATTATTCAGGGAAGTAGGGATCTGGAATCACGAAGCACGGGTTTATCCGTACGGGCCCCTGGCGGGTCCGGTTATAGGTTTTACGTCCGCACGCGATGGGGGCCAGGTGGGACTGTGGGGACTTGAGGGCCGGTACGATGACATTCTTTCGGGAAGACCGGGGAAATACAACGACCTTCGGGATCAGCACGGCAACCGGATACCGGGTTCAAGGCAGGAAATCTTATCTCCCCGCAACGGCACCGATATTGTTTTGACACTGGACGCGGATATCCAGGCTCTCGCCGAGGCCGCTCTCGCCCAGGGACTTGAAAATACCGGCGCAATAAACGGCACGGTCGTAATAACTGAACCCCGTACGGGGAATGTCCTCGCGCTTGTCAGCCTTCCAGCACTCGATCCATCTAATTATGCGGAATACGTGGAAGATGAGGAAGCGTTATTTTCAAGGTCGACGTGCCTTTCATATGAAGCCGGAAGTGTAATGAAAGTTTTTACTTTTGCCGCGGCACTTGAGGAGAATATAGTTCAACCCGATTCCGAATTCAGAGTAACGATGGGGCCATTATGGTTCGGCGGAAGGCGGGTTCGGGACCATGTGTACGACTTTCCCGTGATCGACCTGCGCCACGCGGTGGTGCATTCATCCAACCGCGCAGCAGGGCTTGTCGCGCAGGATCTCGGCAGGGACAGGTTGATTCCATGGTTACAGGTATTCGGATTCGGTGAAAAAACCTCTCTCGATATGCCCGGTGAACCGTCCGGAAATTTAAAAGAATCATTGGACCACATGCCCCTGATCGATCTCGTGAACGCCGGGTTCGGGCAGGGAATTACAGTCAGTCCCCTCCAGATAATCCAGGCGATGAGCGTATTCGCCAACGACGGTGTGCTGGTCCCGTTAAGGCTGGTTAAATCGAGGTTTGACCCATCGTGGAAACAACTTGTCGAAATCAGCCGCATTCCGGGCTGGCGTGTGCTGAATCCATCGACCGCTCAGGTAATAGAGGAATTCATGGTTGGTGTGATAGATGAAGGTACTGCAATGCAGGCGCGAACCGAATGGGTATGCGCTGGAAAAACCGCTACCGCGCAGAAGGTAAATCCGGACGGCGGGTATTTCGAGGACAGGTTTTATTCAACCTTTGTTGGTTACGGACCGGTGCCGGGTCCGAAGTGGATGATCCTGGTCATTCTCGACGAACCGGGAATACCGTACTACGGCGGGGCCGCGTGCGGTCCTATTTTCAAGGATATTTTCAACGCATTGATGTTAAGAGACGGCGAACGTCACACAGTCCCTGATGGTACTCAACTCACCGGGACCATCGCTCAAACAGAATATGTAATTTCGCGCGATCCATTTTCAGGGTCGGTCGCGAACTGATATAAATCGCAGTAATTGAGAAAAAATGGCCGAACCGAGTCAAAAAACTGTTAATGGAGACAGGTTAAAGGAACTATTCCCGACGTCGGAATGGCGCGGGAACATTCCCCCTGCCCTGGTTCATGTCGCCGACGACAGCCGAAGGGTAAAAGAAGGCGGAATTTTTGTAGCGATCGCGGGTTACGAAACCGATGGACATAAATATCTTGAATCAGCGGTGAAATCCGGCGCGGGACTTCTTGTGGTCGAGCGGGAAGTTATCGAAACGAATTTTGAAATTATAAAACCGGCTGGCGGGGTTCCATTACTCGTAACTGAAAATACCAGGTTAGCGGCGTCAATACTTGCGAGTGAATTTTACGGACATCCAAGCCGGGAAATTGAAATTCACGGCATAACAGGCACCAAGGGAAAAACAACAACGGCACATATTCTAGCGGGTATTCTGAAAACAGCGGGACGAAAACCGGCAACGATGGGTACGCTTGGGATCGAGTTGGGGGACGAGCACTGGAAGTCCGATCTCACGACACCGGGTCCGATCGAGTTCCATAACAGGCTCAGGTTTCTTGTGGACCTTGGCGCGACAGATCTTTGCTGCGAGGTGAGCGCCCATGCAGGTGCATTATCAAGGACATCCTCAGTCAAATTCGCGACCGTAACATACATGAATCTTTCCCGCGACCATGGCGATCATTTTTCAGAGGATGAATACCTCGACGCGAAAATCCAGATCGTTAAGGACGCCGTAAATATTAATCCCGACATTATCGCGATCGGCAACATCCGCGACCCTCATTATGAGGCGTTTGTAAGCGAGGCAAAAAAGGGTAACCGTTTAAGTTTCGGGGCGTTCGAGGAAAAAGAGGATCATGAAAATATTACATGCGATCTCAAAGCCCGGATTATCGAACACTCATCGCAGGATTTGAACATTGTTATAAATACGTCTGAATGGAAGCAGGAAATAGCATTGCCGCTGATCGGACGATTCAACGCTCAAAACGCGGCCGCAGCGGCATCGATCGCATCGGCGATTGGAATCCCGGGGGAAAAAATTGCAGAGGGTTTGAGCAATGCAAAACCGATACCCGGACGTCTCGAACGGATCGACATGGGTCAGGATTTTCTTGTGGTTGTGGATTACGCACACGCGCCGCAGCCGGCGTCGGAAGTGCTGGGGTGTCTGAGGGATCTGACCAGGGGCCGTCTGATCGGCGTAATGGGCGCGGGCGGTTCGAGAGATCGCGGAAAGCGGCCGCTTATCGGCGAGGTTCTTTCAAGAGACTGCGACATCGCTGTAATTACATCGGACAATCCCCGCAAGGAAGAACCTCTCGACATTATCAATGACATACTTGTGGGTGTAACGCGGGAAAATTCCAGTACGGAAATAATCACGGAGGTCGACCGTAGTAAAGCAATCGGAATCGCCCTAGGTAACGCGTTACCTGGAGACACTGTCGCGATACTGGGGAAAGGGCACGAGACATACCAGATTTTCAAGGACAGGACGATTGATTTCGATGATCGGGAAGTCGCCCGTGAATGGCTTTTGGAAAAATTTAAGGAACGGGTGAGCGAATGAACATGCAAACCGGGAGACGCCAGTATTAAGAGTCCCTAACAAAATGGCGATGCGAACGGGGACACCTGCTTTTCGACAGGCGAAAAGAGATGTCCCCAGTGAAAAAAATTCAGGTAAATGGGTGAGCGAATGAACATGCAAACCGGGAGAAGCCAGTATTAAGAGTCCCTAACAAAATGGCGATGCGAACAGGGACACCTGCTTTTCGACGGGCGAAAAGAGGTGTCCCCAGTGAAAGATGGTAAAAAAACTTATTTTGTTAGAAGCTCTAAGGCAAACGTGGAAATAAAAATATGAAATTAACACTGGGAGAATGGAGAGACGCGACAAACGGGGAAATCCTCGCGGGTGAGAGCGGGATATTTGTCGGCGGCAATGGTCCGGGCGGCCTGTCAATCGATTCACGATTGATCGAAAAGGGCCAGTGGTTTATCGCGCTTATCGGGGTAACCGGTACGGATGGGCATGACTATCTGAAAAACGCAATTGATGCGGGAGCGGGCGGGGTAATCGTCTCGGACCTGAAAGCTTATGAAAGTAACGTCCGGGCCGACTACCCCAACCTGCCCGCTTTACTTGTGGACGGCACAACTCTCGCACTGGGAGATGCCGCCCGTTCGTTGCTTGAAAAATTCTCCCCCTTTGTCATAGCCATCACGGGAACGGTAGGAAAGACCGGGGTAAAAGAAAATATCGCACACCTTCTGGAAATTCGCCGGCCCGTTTTAAAAACCAGGGGGAACTGGAATACCGAGATCGGGCTGCCGTTAACGGTTTTTGAAATCACTGCTGAACACAAAGTGGCGGTTCTCGAATGTGCCGCCAGGGGACCCGGCCAGGTTCACTATTTAAGCATGATAGCAAGGCCCGATATCGCCGTTATCACTCATATCGGCCCGGGCCATCTAAGGGAGTTTGGAAACCTCGAGGAAGTCGCAAAAGCCAAGTGGGAAATTGTTGACGGGTTAAAGGACGATGGTGTAATCGTCGCGGACATGGAATCAATTTACACGGGTGACGCCGGAATTACCCATACCATGATTACATTCGGCCTTTCCGATAAATGTACGGTTCACCCCGTTGATATTCAAATTCTGAATGATTCCACGCTCTCAGTCATTGCTACTCCTAATGGCTCATTCAACACGGAAATACCGGGATCAAGCCGTGCCGACCTGATGAACGCACTCGCCGCGGTTGCATGTGTTCAACAGATACCGGAAAGCCTTACGAATGACGAGATAGCTTCCGCACTTAAATCACTCCCATCGACTCCCGGACGCCTTGAAAAAATTATACGTGAGAGCGGGATCGAGGTTATTTTCGACGGTTACAACTCGAATCCGATATCACTCGCGAATGCGCTCGAACTCCTTGCCAGGCGAAAAACTCTTGCCGACGGCGGGGAAATCTGTCGAAGGGTCGCGATTCTGGGCGACATGCTCGAGCTCGGAGAGGAAGAGAAACAATACCACCTTGATGCGGGAACGCATGTCGCGAATTTAAATATTGACGTTCTTCTGACAGTTGGAAACCTTGCAAAATTCATCGGCGAAGCTGTCGATTCAGCAAAACCGGATGAAGTCGGAAGCAAACATTATGAATCAACCGACGAATGCGCACGGGACCTCAGTACACAGTTAATGCCTGGCGACCTTGTTTTAATCAAGGCAAGCCGTTCATTGGAATTTGAAAAACTTCTGGAGACTGACTGGTAGAAAATTAATGTCATTGTCACGCGGACAAATAATACTTACCTCATCGCTGATCGCATCGATCCTCCTGACTTATTTCATTACCTGGATGCTGTCGCGGCGACCGGGCGAAGGAACCGTAATCCGCGACCAGGGTCCGGAGCACCACAGGAGTAAAGCCTCTACCCCATCAACCGGCGGACGCGCGTTTCTTGCCACACTTGCGATCGTCGGGTTTCCAGCATCGATCGTGATAATGGATCCAAGGGGAATCATCGGGATCGCGGTTGGGTTACTTACCGGACTGATCGGCCTTGCCGACGACACGATCAAGGTCATGAAGAAGGATTCATCCGGCCTGAAAGCCAGGTACAAGCTCCCGCTGCAAATTTTAGTGGGACTTCTCGCGAGCGCGGCGTCGTTTTATTTCATGGCCGACAGTTCGTTGAGGATCCCGTTCATACACCAGTCAATAAGTATCGGATTCTGGAAAATTCCGGTCGGGCTGTTCTGTTATCTCACCATTATTAACGGTGTGAATTTTACCGACGGCCTCGACGGGCTGGCAACATCGACCGTGCTGGTCGCAGGCCTGGCGCTGGGAATTTCGTTATGGACAACGGGGCTCGGAACAGCCATAGTTCCGGTCATCCTGATGGGTATGTGCATCGGATTCCTTCCGTTCAACTGGAACCCGGCAAAAATATTCATGGGTGACACAGGATCATTAGCGCTTGGCGGCGCGCTGGCGGCGTGTGCGATCGCGACAGGGCTGGAACTGGTCCTGCTCATCATCGGCCTTGTTTTCATAATCGAAACAGCAACGGTTGTTTTACAGGTTGTGTATTTCCGAATGACAGGCGGAAAGAGAATTTTCCTGATGACGCCGATACATCACGCATGGGAATTGAGGGGATTCAAGGAACCGAGGATTGTCATGGGAGCGGTTATTACAGGGATCATCGGCGGTGTACTCGGATGGTGGTCATCCTGAAACAAGCCGTGAATTTAATTGATTTTAATTGATTTTAATAAAAGAAAATTCAATTGAGAAATATTAAACAGACAAGAATTACAGGCGGAGGATGTATCTCCGCCAGGCACCATAACTCTGCGAAATGGGAGGGGCCTTGTCCCAGGCCCCTCCCCGCCTGTTTAAATCTGACTCCAATGTTCGGCCATTTAAGGGAGTCCCAGGGGGGGAGATAAATTTTCCCCCCTGGGTCCCGCGGTCCGTTTGAGATAAAACCTGAGTAACCGGAATGAAAAAGATGAAAGCTTACCCGAAGAAAACCCGTTTTGCGATCTGGGGTTACGGCGTTACCGGTCGCGCGCTGACCGATGTTCTCAGCAAGCGTGGATACCCTGTGACGGTGATCGAGGACAAAGAGGAATCGGAATTTCAGAATTACAATGACGATATAAGCCGTCTCAGGAAGGACGGGGTAAAATTTCATTTCGGAGGGATCGGTAATCTCGCCGATTTCGTTCCTAAAATAGCGGATGTACTTTCGCCATCGCCGGGGATAAAAGTTCCTGAAGACCTGGTTGAAAGTTTTGAGGAATCAAGAGTCCAAATCGCCGGGGAAATCGAGATCGCAAGCCGTCTGGTTGCTGGAAAAGTAATCGCAATAACGGGTACGGACGGAAAGACCACAACGGCGACACTGATACATCACATTCTCACAACCGCGGGGGTTCCGGCACATGTCGCGGGAAATATAGGTTCACCATTTATCAACCTGGTGGGTGAAACAAAACCGGACCATTGGCTGGTCGTGGAAGTATCAAGCTATCAGTTGGAGAGTGTACGGCTTTTCAGGCCCCATATCGCGGTTCTTTTGAACATTGCCGAAGACCACCTTGAACGTCACGGCGACATTCGCACGTACACTCGTATGAAAGGACGTGTTTTCATAAGGCAGCGAAAGGAAAACCACGCGGTGATCAACTACGACGATCCTGCCTGCCTTCAGGCGTACGGACAGGCTGTCTCAACGATGCACGGGTTCAGTTTAGCCGGTCCGATCCCAAAGGGAGCCTGGAGGGAAAATGGGGACCTTGTGGTCTACAGCAAGAAAGATTTCAGGAAAGTTGTTAGTACGGACGACCTCCTGGCCAGCGGAGAACATAACCAGTACAACATGCTTGCCGCGATACTGGCATGCAGGCTGGCAGGTGTCAGGGTCGAGAAAATCGCCGAGGGCGCAGTAACTTTCGAGGGCCTGCCCCACCGCATTGAAACGATAGGGAAAATCAACGAAGTGCTGTGGGTGAATGATTCCAAGGCTACGAATATCCATTCCACTCTGAACGCGCTCAAGTGCTTTGAGGAACCGGTGGTTCTTTTACTCGGGGGTTACGAAAAAGGCCTGGATCTGACCTACCTGATTCCTTATATATTCAGGCATGCAAGCCATGTGGTGCTGCTTGGTGAGACGCGAAATCGATTCCGCAAGGAACTTCGCGCCGCAGGATACACAAATATCACTGTCCGGAAAACCCTCCAGGAGGCATGCCTTGCCGCCCAGGATATTGCAGAACCGGGCGAAGTGGTGCTGCTGTCGCCCGCGTCATCGAGTTTCGATCAGTTTAAGAGCTTTATCGATCGGGGTGAAACTTTCAGAAAATGGGTTGAGAAAAAAATGAAGAGGACGGAGGCATGACCGAAGGCAGCCGGAAATTCGACGAGACCCTGAGGGCAACTTCAAAACGCGCGTTGAAAACCCTTCTTCTGTCTATTCTATTTCTTACAGCGGCGGGATGGGTGATGCTTCTGGACGCCGGCGCGATTTACAAGGGGATATACAATCCGGCGTATTTTTCCAGTCTCGTGGATACACGATTGCTTGCGATGTTCTGTGGCCTGGGGCTGATAGGCATCGCCTGGTTGATCCCCCCGGCTACCATAAGAAAATTAACCTGGCCCGTAATCATACTGGCGGTAATTTTTCTTATTCTTATTTTCACCCCGCTTGGGGTATTCGAACGCGGCAGCCGGCGGTGGCTCAATCTCGGTTTTACATTCCAGCCGATCGAATTTGTAAAGCTTGCGCTCGTATGGTTTCTCGCCGACCGTTTCGCGAGAATCGGACAACTGTCGAAGGCCGGGATGAAACAATTCATATTACCGGGGATCTTTGTCATCGGACTTGTCGCGCTCGTAGGCGCCCAGCCGAATTTATCGGGCGTATTTTTCCTGATGGCGCTTACTCTCGCCATGGCGATCCTTGGCGGAATAAACTGGAAACCTGTAATGGTAATTATCGGTGGAGCGATGGTTACTTTCGCGGGTCTCCTTGCCCTTAACTCGGATCGCTTAACCCGGTTCGTGGCGTACGATCCCCTGTCTAACCTGTCGGACACGGGCTACCAGCTCAGCCAGTCGTTATGGGCGGTGACGAACGGCGGTTTGTTCGGACGAGGGCCGGGCGAATCGATCGCGATGTACTCCCTGCCCGATCACACGACCGATTTTGTTTTCTCAATACTCTCTGAAGAATGGGGATTCGCGGGTGGAACGCTGGTGATCCTGTTGTTCGTTCTTGTTGTGTATTCAGGATTCCGGATCGCCCTCACTCAGAATGATCCGTTCAGACTCCTCCTTGGATGCGGCATTGCATCGATCATCGGAATCCAGTCGGCGGTAAATATCGGTGTTGTACTGGGGCTTCTCCCGACCACCGGCGTACCGCTTCCGTTCATTTCCGCCGGGGGGTCCAACCTGATATTATCGCTGGGCGCTATCGGTTTACTTATGAATCTCTCCCGCACCTCGGGCGAACATTACCAGGTCAAAGCCGTACCGGTAACATCGAACGGAAAAATTTTACGATATACAAAATCAAATCGAACAAGGAATAAAATTTCAAATCGTTCATCCAGGAAAACTCAGAGGTCCCGGAACTCTCTAGCGGAACGTAAGAGAAGAAGAATTCGGAGGACGGGGACATAAATTTATCCGGAGTATATTGTGCCAGGAACCAGTGAAAAAATTGATAAACTTCAAGAAAGGCTTGATGAGAGCGGTTTCCCCGGGAAGATCACGCGGGATGTTCCGATGGCTCCAATGACCTGGTACAAGGTCGGCGGGAACGCATCAGTTTTGATCGAAGCGGACAATATTGAAAACCTTATCGATTTGAAACTCATTCTGGACGAACTCTCCATGCCCTGGATGCTTATCGGCGGTGGCGCGAACCTATTGGTTTCGGATGACGGATTTGAGGGCGCGATAGTAAAACTCGGCGGGACATTTTCAGAGATGCAGGTCGATGTTGATAACACGAAAATATGGTGCGGCAGCGCGGTACCCCTTCTTAACCTGGTCAGGGAAGGTTCGCAAATTGGAATGACGGGAATCGAAAGGCTGGCCGGGATACCGGGATCGGCCGGCGGTGCGATTTATATGAACGCGGGGACATTCGGCGAATTTATCGGCGACCTCATCGATTCGGTGGACATTCTCGCGAGCGATAACACGGTGCAGACCCTCGGTGGGGACGAGTGCGAGTTCACATACCGGACATCAAGGTTTCAGGAATCGGATGAGATCATCCTGGGGTGCCTGGTTATTTCGGACAGGGGGAATCCCGGTGAAATTACAGCGGAAATTGAAAAGCGGATAACTCGCCGCAAAGAGACGCAGCCGATTGAGATCCCGAGTTGCGGATGCGTGTTCCGGAATCCGGAAGGGGAAAAATCGGCGGGATTTTTAATACAGGAAGCGGGGCTTATGGGAACAACAGAAGGCGGCGCCGTAATCAGCGATAAGCATGCAAACTTTATTGTTAACACCGGAAACGCAAGCGCGTCCGACATTCTTCATCTCATGGCGCTTGCGCGAGTAACGGTCCGCGAAAAATACGGCGTAACCCTTAAGCCGGAAGTCGAGCTGGTCGGCTGCGACGACTCACTGGAGGTGCTCCTCGATGCGTGGAATAAAAAAGAAAAAACATAAACGCACCGGGTCCGGCCTGACGATGAAACGTACGAGTGACCGAATGGGTAAAGGTCCACGGGAAAAATCATCTCAAAGGCCGAAGGGGCGAACGGATGTAATGTTCCGCCTCTTGATTCTCCTTGCATTGTTCGCAACGGGATTCTATGGAATCAACGCGAAATGGACATGGTTAAGGCATGTTGAGGTCAGCGGCGCGGTAATTTATACGGACGATGAAATAATCGCGCTTGCGGGGCTGGATGAACTCGACGGTTTATGGACAATTGCCGTCCCTATGGAAACGATATGCGAATCGCTCGAAAAAAATCCGCTGATCGAACGCGCGGAAATTCTGTACTCAGGCATCAACACTTTTAAAATAAAAGTGACCGAACGCAGGGGTGTGGCAGCGGTCAATCGCGGCGGTTTCCGGCTGGTCTTCGACAGGACCGGCGAACTGATCGATATTATGGACCCGGAAGAATTCTGCCCGGTACCGGAAGTCCGCGGCGTACCGCCAGGGCTTTTAAAGTTTGGGGGTAAACCTTTACGCATGCAGGGGGATGCGTGGCGGCTTCCGGAAAATTCCGCGCCTCCCGACATAATGGAAACACAGTTCGACAGGCTCATACAATTACGGTACTTCCTCGACCGGTATACTCCCGACAGAGATGGATTCCTGGACTTGATAATCATGGATGAAGATGGAAATCTGACGGTCGAGTACCAGGATTGTCCACCGGTTCTGCTCGGGGAATTTGACAGTCCGGAAATCCAGGTCAGAAGGCTGATCGCAGCGCTCAACGATGAATCCCTCATGAATACTGAACGTACACGGGACATAGACCTGTCATCGGTATTGTTCCCATGTTATCACGTTAACGATGCTTACCTTACACGAGACGAGCAAAGGCTTATCGATCAACTTGATGAAGAACGGGAAACTGAGGAACGGGCAGGATCGGTTGAAAACGATTCCCGGGACGATGCGAATAATGATGAAAGTGGTATTATAGGGGAGCGGATTTTTGACCTCGGAAGCGGTGGGTAATGAAATGAAATCCAGTACGAATGGAAACAGGAAAAAACGGCTTTCCGGAATGACCTTGATACTCAGCCTGGCGCTCGGTGTGATGCTCTCGCTCCCGTTCAAGGTGATTCCCCGAAACTCCGGAGAACCGCTGCCGTCGGCGAGCAGGCAGGAACTCCTTAATCGCATGTCAAAAATCGAGGAAGAAAACCTCCTCTTGGTAACCGAACTCGAACAGGGCCGCGGGACGATCGCCTCGCTCGAGGAATCACTGGCGCAGGGAGAGGAAGCGTCACAGGGACTTGCCGATCAGATGTCACGTTACCGGATCCTGGCTGGACTCGACCCTGTACAGGGACCGGGAATCAGGCTTACCCTGAGCGAGCATGAGTCGCCGGCAACCCCGGGCGCCGATATCGCGAACTACCTGATACACCAGGAAGACCTATTAAATATAGTGAATGAATTATGGCTGGCGGGAGCGGAAGCGATCGCGATACGCTCGCGCAACAGGACCGAAAGATTAATAAACACAAGCACCATCCGCTGCGTGGGAAGCCTAATAGATGTAAACAATACTCGTATGACGCCGCCATTCGACATCTTCGCGATCGGCGACCCGGACGATCTGTACAACGCACTGACAATGCCATGGGGAGTCCTTGAACCGCTCGAATATTACAACATCAGCAGTGAGATCGTAAAAATGGACGACATGGTTTTACCGGCATACAGCGGAAGCACAATTCTCCAGTACGCACGACAGGTGGAGGAGGTGGAGTAAATTATGTGGGCAATTCCCGTAATGGTAATAATTGGTTTTATAATCGGTTACTTTTTCAATATCCCCTTCAACCTGGCAGGCAGCAAATACCTGGCGCTCGGTTTTCTCGCGCTCCTGGACAGTATTTCATATGGACTCGTTCGTGATCTCTCAGGGCAGAAAGGCAATAACGGTCCGATATTAATCAGGCTTATCATAGGATTGGTTCTGGGTGGTTTCATAATATTCTTCGGTGAGAAAAGCCAGACTGATTTATACTTAGTTGCATTATTCCCCCTAGCTGTGGGATTTGCGTTAAATATGTACAAGTTTTTGCCGAAATAATATAATGGTTTGTGCATTTTTTACTTGCTAACGCCAAATCCCGGGGCTATAATTCCCCTGTTTCCTAAACATTATTATAAGATCGACTGCGTAAACTTATACAACCTTGCACTGTGAACGCATCAGAAACCATAGTTGGTATCGACGTTGGAACGACGAAAATTTGTACCGTGGTGGCCAATCTCGATTCAAACGACACGCTGACCATCAATGGGATCGGCTGCGTTCCGTCGCGCGGTGTGCGCAAGGGCAAGGTAATCGACCTCGAACGCACCATCTCGTCAATACATGAATCAAAGCTGCAGGCGGAGACAATCACCAACACCGATATAGTTTCAGCGTATGTCAATGTCACCGGGGCACACGTCGAGGCGGAGTCGGCGAGTTCGGTAATCGCGATCTCCGATCCGCAGAAGGGAATAACCATCGAGGATACAGAGAATGTTCTCGAACAGGTGCAGCGTGTGGATATTGCGGACGGCCGCCGGTTGATCGACTTGCAGGTACGGGAATTTACAGTCGACGGACAGGCAGGGATAAGCGACCCGGTGGGCATGACGGGAATGCGTTTAGAAGTAAACGTTCTATTGATTACCGCAGATGCAAGGTATCTCGAGAACGTTTACCGCGCGGTGAATCATGCCGGTATAGATGTAAATAATATAATTCTGGAACCGATCGCAAGTTCGGAAGCGGTACTCAGTGATGAAGAACGGGAGTCCGGAATCGTGTTACTGGATATCGGTGGGGGCAGTACCGATATTGCCGTATACCGCAATGGCGTCCCTTCACATCTGGCGATCTTCCCGGTAGGCGGGGACCATTTCGACAGCGACCTGGCGTACGGAATTGGAATCAGCACCCGCCAGGCAGAACATATCAAAATCAAGCTTGGCGGCCTCGGTGAGAAATTCAGATCAAGTGAAGACATAATCGAGATAACGAAGATGGGCGGAGACCGCAAGGAATCCATTCCGTTAAAGATCATCCCTGAAATCATCTACCCGAGGATGGAAGAAATATTCTCTCTTGTCAGCGCCAGCCTGGAATCAAGCGGTAACACAAAAAAGCTGGCATCGGGAATGGTTATTACCGGGGGGACCTCGCTCCTGCCGGGAATCACCGAGATGGCAACGGAGGTTTTCGGAATGGAGGCCAGGATTGGGTATCCGAGGGACATCGGTGGACTAAGCGAAGAATTGAAGAACCCGATATATTCGACGGCTATCGGCCTTGTCAAGATCGGGGCGATGGAAACACTTGAGAAAGCAAACGGCCGGGTTCCATCAGGAGTAAACAACATTCTTGAAACTGCGGGAACCTGGGGAAAAAATATTTTAAGATTTATTCTGCACTGAGTAAGCTGTAAAAAATCCGAGCAATCGTATGCGGCGAAAAAAGGGTTACATCCTTACAAATCGCAAGACGGGAGAGCCAAGTGGCTGAGAACAACAATCTAACGAACCTGAATCCAAACGAGGACGCTGAGAAGGCGAAACGGTTGGAAAGGAAAAAACTTACCCTGCCGTTGAGCCAGGTTCCGATCGACCTTCGACCGAAGAAGCAACAGCAATCCATTAACCCTGCCCGGATCAAGGTGGTCGGTATCGGCGGCGCGGGAGGAAACGCTGTGCACCGCATGATGCAGGCCGGTCTGACAGGCGTACAATTTATCATAATAAATACCGACGTCCAGGCGCTCGACCAGCATCCCGCGATGGAGAAGATCCAGATAGGCGAGAAGGTAACGCGCGGCCTGGGATGCGGAGGCGATCCGGAGGTCGGCCTAAAGGCGGCGAGTGAATCGAAGACAGAGATCGGAGAGGTGCTCGATGGCGCGGACATGGTTTTCATCACTTGCGGCATGGGTGGAGGGACCGGCACGGGCGGCGCCCCGATTATCGCTGAACTCGCGAAAGAACGCGATTCCCTGACGGTCGGTGTTGTGACACGTCCGTTCTCATTCGAAGGCGGCAGGCGATCCCAGATTGCCGAAGATGGCATCAACCGTCTCAGGGAAAAACTCGATACGCTTATCACGATTCCCAATGACAAACTTACGGAGGTTGTCAGTCCGGAGACGACGTTAATGGAAAGTTTCGAGATCGCGGACGATATTCTCAGGCAGGGAGTCCAGGGGGTCAGCGACCTTATCACAATTCCAGGGCTTATCAACCTGGACTTCGCGGATGTGAAAGCGATCATGTGGGAGGCCGGAACGGCGTTGATCGGGATCGGTCAGCAGGCCGGCGAGGGACGCGCTGTAGAAGCCGCACGCCAGGCTATTACATCGCCCCTCCTGGAAACCTCTATCGAGGGCGCAAATGGTGTGCTTATAAATATTACCGGCGGACCCACCCTTACCCTCAATGAGGTGAAGGCAGCCGCGGATGAGATTTTCAATGTCTCGGACCAGGACGCGAATATTATTTTTGGAGCCGTGATCGATGAGCGAATGAAGGACTACGTCAGGGTAACCGTGCTCGCCACCGGATTCGATGACATAAGGCCGGAGCCCAAGATTCCCATGCGCGAACGCATGAGGGATGCCGGGACCGGCGTGAATGATTTGATAGATGAGGAGGAGCTTGATATCCCCGCGTTTCTTCGAAGGGGAAGTTTTTCCGGTTAAAGGTCTTGCGCTGAAGGTCGATAGAAGCATATAATGTAAAGGACTTAATATTTCAATATAGAAACCATGGTTTTTATTACGAGTATTAAGAAACGAAGAGGAATTATCATCAAAAAGTAATATATGAGGTCTGCACTGCTACGGGTTTAACGTTGGAGTGCAAAAACCTCAACCGTTGAAGTTATGTACTAAATTTGCCACCCCACCCTCTTCCTTCCGACGCGTCCCAGTGAAATTTCCGGGGCGCGTCGCTTTTTCTGCCAATTTCCACTGCTGTCCAAGATAATCTGATTTTGGACAAGGTATCCCAAAATCATGTTATCCGAGCGGATGTCTGCACGTTTTGTATGTTATTTTTATTGAAGCTGGAAGCTAATGGCACATGAAAAACCCAACAGCAGGATGCAGTCGGCACTTGCTATCCGATAGCTGGAAGCTAACGGCACATAGGGGGACTTACTTAGAAATTTTCCCTGCTATTATTTTTGCGAGTTCCATGAATATTTTCGCGGTCTCCGAATCCGGTTCCGCAATAACTATCGGCATACCTTTTTCACTCGATGCGGCAATTGACGGTTCGATTGGAATCCGGGCAAGTGTTTCGATAAAGACGCCCTTGGCAACTTCACGTTTCGCATCACCTTCGGGTCTCGGGAATATCTCGGTTGCTTCACCGCAGTTCGGGCAGATGAAAAACGACATGTTCTCCACAAGTCCGATGATTGGAATATTGACCTTATCGAACATGGTCGTCGCCCGTCGGACATCACGCCAAGCGATGTCCTGTGGTGTTGTAACCATTAAGGCTCCCCCGGCGATTAACATCTGCGCGAGTGAAATCTGCACGTCACCTGTCCCCGGCGGAAGGTCGACCACGAGCCAGTCAAGACGTCCCCATTTCACTTCCTCGATAAACTGTTTCAGTACCTTGTGAAGAATCGGGCCGCGCCAGATAAGCGCATCCTCCTCCCTCGTCAGAAATCCGATCGACATAATTTTTATCCCGTGGCCGACCGGTGGAACCATTTTCTCATTTTCAACTCCCGGGGGGCCGGAGATTCCGAGCATGGGCGGAATCGATGGACCATAGATATCGGCGTCCATTATTCCAACCTCCAGGCCATCATGCTTAAACGCCGCCGCCAGGTTGACAGCTATCGTGCTTTTCCCTACCCCGCCTTTCCCGCTCCCAACGAGGAGGACATTTTTAACATCGATCAAAGATTCGGGCTGTACGATTTCATTTTCTTCAGGCATAATCAATTTTTCCTTTAATCTGAAATTGAAAGGCATACAACTATACAGCGATATCCCGTGGTTTCAAGCCCGTTTACAATTTTCAATATCGTCCCTGAATCTAAAACTGGTTTCAGTCACCGGGGAAGCGTCTGTTTCAATATGCGCAATCTGTGAGACTTTAGCATAAAGACATCAAACAATGAAAAAACCTGTTCGCATGGCGATCGGTTATGCTATCCTTGAATGGATCGTGATCAGGATCTTCCTGGAAAAAATTATCTATCCCAACCTGTGGCGATATTTTGTCGTCATCGCTCTTTGTTTCATTTACTCGTTCGGAATTTCCTTTACCGGACCTAAATGGTACCGGGCGGACGCCGTGCTGGCATTCAAAAACCGCGAGGTCCAAACGGAGATAAACCTGTCCAGGTTGATGGTCAATCCACTCCCGCTTTTCCTGGAAGAGGAACCAATCGAGCAGCAATATGATTTAACAAACCTGATATATTCGAGAAACCTTGCCGACAGGGTGATCGGCGATCGGTTCGAAGAGCTTTACGACCCGGAAGAATACGACAGCATCACGGATTTCTATGAAAAATTCATGCTGCAGCTTGGTTTCAATTACGACGGGGAATTGAATATCATCACACTTTCTTACACCTACAAGGATCCCGAGCTTGCGGCACAGTTCTGTAATGATTACGCCCTGGCACTGGAACAATTCATGATCGAGGTGGTCCAGAAACACCGTGCGTCGAGCGTGATCCGGAGAAGGCTCGAGGAAGCCCTGGATGAAGCCCGCCTCGCCGAAATAGAGATAGCAGAAATTTCCGGGGAGTACGATGTTCCAAATCTCATCGAAACCCCGAAGCACTGGCTGATTTCATATGCCGAAGCTCTCGAGCGAAGTTATTTATCCGAAGCACAGATACAATCCCTCCTGGCGGCACTCGGCCAGCTAAGGGAAAACCGTAACAGGCGCAACCTCTTGTCAGAACCGCAGGGAGCCCCGGATACGACAATCATCAAGGACATCATCACCACCGGATTGAGATTCCGGCTGGCGATGATCAATGCGATGATGGATATTTCCGGGGAAAGTTTGACGGAGGACTCATCAGCTTTAGAACAACTCAGGTTGGAATCCGGGTGGATACAGGACTATCTCTCGGAGCAGTATTTGATGGGAATCGAGGTTGAGAGCGAAACGGTGCTCCTTGCGCTTGACGAAAACATAGTAAAAAACTATCTCTATCAGGCAAGGGTTGAAATGACTTACAACCGCCTTATGGAGCTTCCCGGACTGGAAGCGGACATTCGACCTGCGATCAGAAGACACAACCTCGCTAATACGACTGTTTCGACTTTGGATAGACTGCTGGCGATGACCGAGGTTGGGGAAGAATACGGCGTGCACCCGATCCAGGTTATCGATCATGCCATGGTTCCGTTAAAACCGATTCAACCCGCATGGAATCAACTCCAATACCTTATTCCAACGATGCTCTTTATTTCGACATTGTGGTTTGGTTTCATGCATATTTACATGAATGGTAAAAAGGAATAATTTAAAATACAGCCAAAAGGCGGTGGAAGCTTGAAAAGGTACCTGGTTCCTTACGATGGTTCCAAACTTGGAAAAGCCGCGCTAAGTTATGCGGTTAAGTTTGCCGGAAGTGTGCCCGGCAGTATCGATATAATTTATATTGCCGATGAACGGGTCATGACTAACCCGATATTCGACCTGACTGTTCTCGCACTCCAGGGACTTGGCCCGCTTGGCGACATTCAATACAGGCAGAAGGCGAAACTGGAACTAAAAGCGAAACTAGTGGCGTTGGGCGAGGACCTCTTAGATGAGCTTAAATCGCTGCCGGAACTCAATCCCGATGCTGAAAATCCGGTCGCGTACACTACCCGGGTCGAAGTCGCGAATCCGATTAAATTCCTGATCGAAGCTTCTGAGAATTACGATGTAATTTTCATGGGATTATGGGGCGAGATGCAAAAACTGAAAGCAGGGCTCTGGGGCAGTACGAGTGAGGCCGTTATTCGCAAGGGAGAGTGCCCTGTATTTCTCGCAACAAGCGAATTCACCGAAATAGAGTCAATCATCATCGGATTCGATAATCGACCCCGTGCCCGCCAGGCCCTTGCATGGGTGGGGATGATCGGCGAGAGCATGAGCATTCCTGTTGAGGTTGTCGTATGCGGAAGCGATAAAGACTGGCGGTGGGAGATTATCCAGGAAGCACATGAGATCACTGAATCGTACAATACGGAATTTTCATACAACCAGAGCAGTGATCGTACGGCTAAGGCTTTGCTGCAGGCGAGCGAAGATCATCCGGGTTCGCTTGTCTGCATGGGGGCATTCGGGGATAAACCTTTGAGGGAATTCTTCCTTGGTTCCGCGGCAGAGGAAGTGCTCAGAAATTCAAATTCACCCGTGATGCTGTTTAAGTGAGGGTGGCGCCGACAATTTCAAGTGGTTGGAATTTCGGCAGGCCCATATCTATCTGATTTTGCTGTGGCTCGGTTGATAACAGAACCCATATCAAATAGATATGGGCCTACCGATTTTGCTC
>CBDURU010000045.1:0-24859 GCA_965369865.1 uncultured bacterium
AGTGTTTGGATGTTGTATTTGTCCTGAATTGTCTGATCCGGATGTAATTTCCGGATTGGCAGACGGCACCACAGGACTTCCGCCGCCGCCACCAGAACATCCTATCGCAACGAATGAACTGAACATGATCGCCGCGAAAAGAACTGTCCATCGATTCATACTGTTGCCTCCTTAAACATTTTTCAATATTTATTACTAATGCCATAGCGCATTGACAATGAATTTGCCGCAATAGCAGAATTTATTGTTGATTTGCTAAATTAATTATTTTTACTGATAAATTTTGAAGATGGAAAAATCCGAATGCACTGGTATAGATACAAAAACACTTTTACCAACTATATTGCCGATTAATAATCTTGAGACTAATTATATACGGTAGCATAAAATTGTTGATTCAACAAGTTGCAATGAATGCTTGTAACGGCAGTATGAGAATGTCCTCTTTAACGGTCTTCTGTCCGGTTCCTGTTCGTCGGCTACGACTTCCTTCAAATCCCGCCCTGTGACTACTCGCTTGCCCTCATGGAGAAAAGGCTGATTGTCCATAAAAATTGACATTATCAACTCCACAATAAAATGCGAGTAACCTGATTTTCAGATGGGTTTTCATGTGCCGGAGTCACTTACCACCGAGTTGGCCGCATGCCGCCATTGCCTCCCTGCCCCGGTTTTTGCGAATGAATGTGCTTACACCGATTTCGATTAGTTTTTGCTGGATGCTTAATACGGTTTTGTGCGGCGGGGTCTTGTATTTCGACCCTTTGACAGGATTGTATGGGATCAGGTTAACCTTCACGTTTCGGAAAATTGGCTTAAGATAACCGCTGAGTTTCTTTACATGGTCGGGGGAATCGTTTACACCGGCCAGAACAACATATTCCAGGGTCACTTTATCTCTTCCGTTGGCATCCAGAGATGAAATAAATGCCGCTATCGCTTTGAGATTGAACTTTTTATTAACCGGCATAATTTTCGACCTCAAAGCATCGGTTGCGGCGTTAAGGCTGATCGCAAGCCGGATTTTCGGAAATTTGCGATGAGTGGCTCCCAGGCGTTCCAGCTCACCCGATGTTGAAACCACGATTCGTCTCTGCGATAACCCGAGGCCGTCGGGATGTGTGAGAATTTCAATTGCGGCTGAGACAGCTTCAAAATTGTGCATCGGTTCACCCATCCCCATAAAAAGAACCGTATCCGGAAGCCGTCCATATAAAGCAAGCGAATGCACTACCTGGTATACAATTTCCCCTGTGGTCAGTTGGGCCTTCAATCCGAGCGCCCCTGTCGCGCAGAAACTGCATCCCGCAGCACATCCCAGTTGAGATGAAATGCAAAGTGTAAACCTTTTAGACTTTTCGCTTCCGGATTTAAGACTTTTCCCATCCTTGAGGCCGGTGACGTCGGTTTTATCCGCAGGCATCCAGACACTTTCCAGGAGAGCTTTATTACGTGCTTTGTCCTGGACCTCGTAAGCATGTTTAATGGTTCCGTCCGATGATTCGACCGTGGTTCGCAGGTCCAGAGGGATCAGCTTTACAGTATCCGAAAGCCGTTTCCTCAGCGATCCCGGCAGTGTGGTCATATCGTCGATTTTGCCGACAGGATGATGGTAGAGAAAATCGAGCACCTGTTTCGCGCGGTATCGTTTTTCCCCTATCGACAGGAAAAAGCTCTCCATTTCCTGTGGAGTGAGATCGTAGAGTGATGTCACCAGCGGTTTGCGATTAACCATACCGGCCACACTTTACCAAAATCCCTGAAAAATATAGAGATTTAATGTCAGTTTTCGGGTTTCCCAACCGTTAGGTAAATAGCGATCTGATATTTCAGATATGGAGCCTTGCATGCAAAATTCGAAAATGGACCTGACTTTATTCGAGAAGGAATTACATGAATTCGACTGGGAACCGACTGTCGAGGAAATATCGCTGGCCCTCGAATTGAACACCCTTAACCCTTTCAGATTGCAGTTCCGGCGCCTAAGAACGATTTTCAGAAGTTTTAAGGCAATTTACGAAGCCCGTATATACGATCTCGACGGAATACCTGACTGGAAGGGGATACACCGGGATAATTACTTGAAACGGGTCAGTGAAATAAAACCGGGCACGGAAATGGCGAAAATTCCCGGAGACGTCAAAATCATTACATATTTTGACAGCCGCTATCCAAGGCAGCTCAGGGAAATTTATGATCCACCGCCTGTGCTGTATGTACTGGGTGACATCTCCTATGATTATAAAACCTCATTGTCTATTGTAGGGACAAGGTTGAACTCCGATCATGGACGCTCGATCACTGAGCAATTCTCCTATCAGTTGGCAAGTTGGGGATTCACGATTATATCGGGTGGGGCAAGGGGGATAGATTCAATTTCGCACCAGGGAGCGCTCCAGGCAGGGGGAGTAACTTTCGCGGTTTTGGGAAACGGTATAGATGTTGTATTTCCCGCTGAAAATAAAAAATTATTCCAGGAAATTTCAAATAATGGCGCGTTGATCTCCGAATTTCCAATGGGAACGGTTCCTGAAAAATTCAATTTTCCCGCACGTAACAGGATAATAGCAGCTCTCGGACGCGGGACCCTCATTATCGAGGCACCGGAAAGATCGGGGGCATTGATTACCGCAGATCTGGCTATGCAGGGCGGTAAAGAGGTGTTCGTGATCCCCGGACGGCTTACCGATAAGCGGTCGTCGGGCACTAACAAATTGATCCAGGATGGGGCACACCTCGTATCTGATCCATCCGATATCACCATCCGGTTCGGTTTGACAATTATGGAGGACAGCAACCAGTCACCCGAGCAGGAAACCGTTCAATTAACCGGCGACGAAAAATTGATCTATGAAGCTGTCGGACTTGAGGCGAAGGAGACGGATATCCTTGTGAGGGAGATCGGGTTGCCGGCTCAACGGGTTTTGTCGGCGTTACTGGTGCTGCAAACCCGGGGGCTGATTAAAGAGCTGCCTGGAAGCCGTTTCGTGAGGCCTGTAAGACAATTGGGAAAACCGATCCGGCGAAACAATTGAAACATTAATAAATAAAAAAATTATTTTTTAATTTTAATTGTGGAAATAATCCCGCCTTAACCTGTGATATTTACACTGAACCGCGGTTTATCTTATTTATGCTGACCGGGAATTCAGAGTTAACAGTAGGAACGCTGCTTGCTGCGTCCCTGATGGGCAGAGCAAGCACTACCCCTA
Source organism: uncultured bacterium (assembly GCA_965369865.1). Classification (GTDB taxonomy): domain Bacteria; phylum JAJVIF01; class JAJVIF01; order JAPKYR01; family JAPKYR01; genus JAPKYR01. The sequence continues at coordinate 3,213 of CBDURU010000045.1, forward strand.
CAATGAAATTCTGAATCATCGCGCAGCACCATAAATCGCGGGTGGTATCTCGTGGGTGATGATTTAATTTTAATTGCCCTGGAGACATAAATTTCATTAATACGGTTGACAGGGGAGAATTATTGTTTAGGATATGTCGATCGATAGCTAAAATTGTCAGTTACTTATTAATGATAAATAACGAAGTGAAGTAATCAGACTAAAATACATGCGCCAGGTGCAATATGACTGAAGATAATGGTTCACAAAATCCAAAGACCAGGCCGGCAAAATCGAAAAAGAAACATTCGGTGAAAGCCGGAAAACCACTTGTCATTGTCGAGAGTAAGGCAAAAGCCAGGACTGTCGCGCGCTATCTTGGACGGGCTTACAACGTAAAAGCCTGCCTTGGCCATGTACGGGACCTGCCGAAAACATCCCTCGGCATCGACCTTGAGCACGATTTCAAGCCGAATTACGTCACAAACCGCGACAGGCGTGAGATCGTTCAGGATATAAAGGATGCTGCTAAGAAAGCATCCCAGATTTTTATTGCTACCGACCCCGACCGCGAGGGAGAAGCTATCGCCTGGCATTTAAACCACATCCTCAAGAAACCCGAAATTACCAAAAGGATTGAATTCAACGAGGTCACGCGCAAAGCGGTCAAACAGGCCATCTCAAAACCGAGAGACATCGACCTCAACCGTGTCAACGCTCAACAGGCTCGACGGATACTCGATCGCCTTGTGGGTTATAACCTTTCCCCATACCTCTGGCGCGAACTGGCAAGCGGACTTTCGGCTGGCAGGGTTCAATCTGTCGCCACAAAATTAATCTGCGACCGTGAAGAGGATATAGATAAATTTGTACCGGTGGAATACTGGACAATTGATGGATTGTTCAGGAAATCAGGCGATGAAAAGGACGCTTACCCGTCATTTAAATCAAACCTTGCGCGGATCGACGGCGAACCGATGAAGATAGGCAATGGTGATGACGCCGGCGCGGCTGTCCGTGAACTTGCGGAACAGGACTTCAAGGTCGGGAGTGTTATTACAAAGACAATCACCAAACGTCCATACGCTCCCTTTATTACTTCCACCCTGCAGCAGGAAGCGTCAAAGCGGCTTGGATTTACGGCTCGGAAAACCATGACTATCGCCCAGCAGTTGTACGAAGGTATCGATGTTGGCGAAGGCGGCGAGGAAGGTCTTATCACGTACATGAGAACCGATTCGGTTCGAGTGTCCGACGAGGCTGTCAAACTCGCCAGAGAATTAATTACTGAAACATTCGGCGCGAAATATCTTCCTGAGAAGCCAAATGTATTTAAATCAAAGAAAAGGGCACAGGACGCTCACGAGGCGATCAGGCCGACTGTCCCCGATCGATCCCCGGACTTGATCGGGAATTTCCTGAACCAGGACCAGGCCAAATTATACAAACTGATCTGGACAAGGTTTATCGCTAGCCAGATGAATCCGGGTCGCGATGAGCAGTTGACTGTGGAAATTGAGGGTGGACGATACCAGTTTCGATCGACACAGACCAGCATGGCTTTTGATGGTTTCAGGAAAGTGTATCCGGTCAGGACTCCAAACGGTAACGATCAGGTTCCACTGCCGCCATTACAGGATGGAGAAGAATTAATGGCGGAGGAATTCCTTCCCGAGCAGCATTTTACCAAGCCTCCCCCAAGATATACCACCGCCAGCCTCGTTAAGACGCTGGAAGAACAGGGTATCGGACGGCCTTCAACATACGCGCCCACCATTTCCACGATCATTGACAGAAAATATGTCAAGCGAGAGGGGCAGACATTTCATCCGACCGACCTTGGCAAACAGGTTAATACGCTTCTCCTCGCGAAGTTCTCAGACATAATTAATGAGGGATTTACGGCCCGGATGGAAGATAACCTCGATCTGGTCCAGTCCGGCGAAAAAGACTGGGTCGACAGTGTCAGGGAATTTTATACGCCTTTCCTTGTGAACCTTCGGGAGGCTCTCGACATGGAATGCCCGAAATGCCAGGCTCCCGTGGCAATACGGAACGGCCGGTACGGTGCGTTCTTTGCTTGTACCAGGTATCCTGACTGTGACTGGAGGGCGTCTATCTCACCAAAGAAACAGGCTGAAGCTCCCGAAGTACTGGATGAGAAGTGTCCTCAATGCGGCAAAGACCTGGTCCTTAAGCACGGCCGGTATGGTAAATTCGCCGCCTGCACGGGATTCCCCGACTGCCGCTTCACGCAATCCATTGAGGACTCTAAGGATGAACCGGGTACATCGGCGGAAGGCGGTACTGCCAAACGGGAAATTAAATACGCCGAACTTCCATGTCCAAAATGCGAAGCCAGGATGATACTCCGGAGAAGCCGGTCGGGACGGTTCTGGGGATGCGAGAAGTATCCTGATTGCGATGGAATCCGCCCTTATACGATCGGCGTGAAGTGCCCCCGTAATGGTTGCGATGGTGAATATGTCGAGCGTAGAACCCGTAAGGGCAAGATATTCTATGGCTGCTCTAAATACCCTGAATGTAACGAAACGAGCTGGACCTTCCCTGGCAAGCGGGATACATCGGATGCCGAAAAGAAAGCCCCGGACGCTGCCGAACCCGGTGAAACCTCCGATGCTTCCACTGCCACCCAGCCATCTGAATAGTAAAGACCGCTTATTCAAAGTACTTCAGTGAAAGCTCCAGTGTGGTTAATTCAAATATCTCGCCAGTGTCATTTACAAACTCCCTGGTGTAACTGCGCACGACCCCGGTGTGTTTCCCTTCACCTATTTTGATTATGTACCCGACCGTCTCATAACTAAATACATCTACCAGACTTGGCCCGTACGAGGCTGTCCAGGCAAATCGTGTCGGACGATAATCATTGATGGCATTTTCGTTTTCTGAAATGTTAAAGTAATAATGTGCAAGGTCATTGAATTCGTCGAGACCGATATAATCGTCAATTATGCACACTTCGATTAACCCTTCGTCCGGCAGCCCGACAACGACAAGCCTGGCGTCATCAAATTGGGCGGCCAGACTGAACCAGTCATAGTTTACGGAATTAATATTGCCCATTCGGAATGTATTATCAAGGAAATCGTGTTCCGAGTTCATCCTGGCTAAAGAGATCAATTCACTGGTGATCACCCATGGAGTGAAAGCCTGTGAGAGAGCAAATGCGGTTTTGTCAATCCTTTCATCGGTTCTTTCGATTTCCGGACACTGATCCGGCCACTTTAAAGAGGAATAGGTGAAATAAGTTGCATGGAATGCAATTAAAAGCCCTGGATCTCTGGATTCCGGGCCATTGGTTATGAGGTCAATCGGTTGTGGCCCAATGACTGTCATAATATCATCCCAGGCGGTCCACGGTACTGTTTTCTCAGCATCTTCTGTTTCCCCAAGAAGTGATGTATCCTTAGCCCTTGCAAGTACTTCGCCGCACGAAACAGACAGCAGCGATAATGCAAATGAAGCGAGCGTAAGTAATGTATTTATTTGATATTTTGCGGTTTTCATCTTTTTTTTCTACTGGCATTATTTGAATTAGTTTGGCTGTAATGGCACAGCCCAACCGTTTGGTGGATCAGTCCAGTCCCAGATATAGAAAACAGGTGCGATTGAAGAACTTGACGTCCCGCTGTGTTTGATCAAACATACACGATCATATCTGGGAATGGTAGTTCACTAATAACAAAATTCGCGTGGCGTCGACACGCAAAGTGAGACATCTCCATCCCCCAAACTGTTCATAATCCCCCCCGTCGAACGTGCTTGTCGACGAAATCATCAAACCATTTTTAATTCCTTTTCCTGGTGCGCCGACATTCCTGTCGGCATCCATCAATAAAATCGGGTACCGTCGACACGCTTAGTGAGACATACCCATCCCGCGCGCCTCTAAAAATCTCCGGGTCGAACGTGCTTGTCAACGAAATCACCCCCTCCGCATGATTTTTTCTTTGACTCTCGTTTAAAAATCAGTACCGTTAACTTTCCATCAGGTTATCAACTATGGCCAGAATCCCGACAGTGCTGTCAGTTTACGGAACCCGTCCCGACGCTATCAAAATGGCTCCCATGGTCCTGGAGCTTCAGAAACGCGACTCGATCCGGCACATTTCATGCGTGACCGGGCAGCACCGCCAGATGCTCGACCAGGTGCTGGACCTGTTCGATATCAAACCGGACCACGATCTCGACATCATGACCGAACGTCAGTCACTCGAAGAGATCGCGACCCGGGTCCTGTTGAAACTGCCTGAAATCCTCGATGAGGTCCAACCGGATATCGTTCTCGTGCACGGGGATACTTCAACGGCATTCGTTTCCGCGCTTTCCGCATACTACAGGGGTTTCAAGGTCGGGCATGTCGAAGCCGGATTACGGACGCCGGATCTCTATATCCCGTTCCCCGAGGAAGCGAATCGAAGGCTGATCGATACAATTTGCTCGCTTCATCTGGCCCCGACAGAAAATGCGCGGGCGGCGCTTTTAAATGAGGGAAAGTCGGACGAGGGAATTTTTGTTACCGGGAATACGGTTGTCGACGCGTTGATCTACGCCTCAAAGCAGGTCCAATTAACACAGGTTCACCCTTCAATTTCCGATTTAGTGCTCGCTGAAAATGACATCGTTACAATCACCGCTCACCGCAGGGAATCATGGGGGGATGATCTTAAAAGTATCGCGGAAGCACTTGTGGAACTGGCTGATAAATTCCCGAATATTAATTTTGTCTTCCCGATTCATCTCAATCCCATTGTTAGGGAGAACATGCTGCCGATCATGGAAGGTCGGGGCAACCTGCTGGTAATCGAACCACTCGGTTATCTTGATTTCGCGGCATTAATGAACAGATCGTGCCTGATTTTAACCGATTCAGGAGGAATCCAGGAAGAGGCGCCTTCGCTGGGAAAACCTGTACTGGTAATGCGAAATGTAACTGAGCGGGAGGAAGGAATCGCGGCTGGTTGCCTGAAACTTGTTGGAACCGATACGGGTAAAATTGTTGAAACCACCGCAGAGCTCCTTTCCGATAGATCGGAATATGAAAAAATGGCAAGGGCGGGAAATCCTTACGGGGACGGGAAAGCATCGTGGCGAATCGCGAATATCCTCGAGAAAGTCTTGAATAATGAAGCGATTGATCCGGGAAAAAGACAAAACGACAATTTTCACTTCACCCCGCATTCAGATTATTAACATTTATAGAGTTCTTAAAGGAAACAATCCTCTGTGACTTCCTGAATCTAATCATATAAGTCTGTTGGTGATCCAATTAGCCTGCCCGATTATGGTGGAGGGTTCATTTTACGCTATGCATCATAACTACCTTGAGATTTTCCTGTTCCTGGTTATTGTAGTACTCGTGGCGAAAGCCGCCGGATGGGCATCGACCAAATTGGGGCAACCTGCCGTACTTGGCGAGATCCTGGCCGGGTTGCTGCTCGGCCCTACCCTCATAGGAATCGCAAGCCTTCCGATTTTCCCTGAATCAAGTCATGAAATTCATGGTTTCCAGGAGCAGAGAGCGGTTATTGATGAAGTCGTCGAAGCACATGAAGCAAGGGGCGATGAGATAACAGCCGAGGAAGTTGTCGAGACTATTATCCATGAATCCCGCGAAGCGATCATAAATGTCCCTGAACTCAGAGATAACGCGAGCGGCCAGAGTCCGGAAATCATCGCTGCCATGGCTGAAAATTCGCTGGAAGGCGTACTTCATGACCGGAAAAGTTTCCTTGAAAATACTATCAAACTCATGGCTGAACTCGGGGTATTGTTCCTGATGTTCATGGCGGGACTGGAAACCGACCTGAAAATGATGAAACGGGTTGGGAAAGTTGCGTTATTTGCGGCTGTAGGCGGTCTCGCGGCACCGTTTATTCTTGGATTCGGTGCGACAATGTTGCTCAGGCCTGTCGAGGAAAACCTTATCTTCGTCGCGATTTTCGCCGGTACAATCTTAACTGCCACCAGCGTTAGCATATCGGCACAGACCCTTAAAGAACTCGGGGTGTTAAAGAGCAAGGAAGGGACCACAATTCTGGGTGCCGCGGTAATTGACGACATCCTTGGGATCATTCTGCTTTCATTGGTAATTGCTTTCAATCCCAACAAGGGCGGTGGAGCGGGTGTTGCCCATCCGAAGATGTACGATATCCTGACGAGCTGGACTGTCGGAGGAATGGGACTCGAGGGCAATGCCGCGGAAATTGTAGGGATCGTCGTTTTGATAATCAGCATGGCACTGTTCTTTTTCATCTTTTATTTCTTCGGGGCAATTTTCTTTGCAAGGATTCTTTCCTGGGCGGAAAGGCTGCCGGTATCGGAACCCAAGCTGGCGTTCGCGATCGGACTCGGACTTTTCTTCGCCTGGGCTGCCGAATATATTGGGGCTGTAGCCGCAATAACCGGTACCTACCTGGCAGGCGTGCTGATCGGCCAGACATCCCACCGCCACGAGGTCGAGACAAAGCTTGGTATACTGACATACAGTTTCTTCGTCCCGATTTTCTTTATCAACATAGGGCTTGAGGCCGACGCGAAAACGCTCGGCGGGGATATGCTCCCCTACACCATCTGGATCTGTGCGATGGCGGTAATCGGAAAAGTTGGCGGATCGCTGGTCGGCGCGAAAATAGGCGGTTTTTCATTCAAGGAAGCTTTGAGGGTCGGTACCGGGATGATCAGCCGTGGCGAGGTCGGGTTGATAGTCGCGTCGGTGGGATTATCGGCAAGTATTATCTCCAAGGATATATTCTCGGTAATGATTATCATGGTCCTTGTGACCACACTGGTAACGCCGATACTCCTTAAATTCCTGTTCCCGCCGCAACCTGAATCAGATGGACCTGGACAGGTCGGGGAAGATCCCCCGGAAAACTTGCACGACCAGGTTTGATTTTGAATCAATTGCTGGAATTTCAGGTCAATAAGATAACTTGTCACATACTGAAAACTAATCGCGAGGGAGACCCATGCACCTACTAGTAATAATCCTTGATAAGAGCAGCGATCTGGAGAATTTAGTACATAAATTTCGGGATATCGGGGTCACCGGTCTCACGATTTTCGATTCGATAGGCATCGGGAAAACCTCCCTTTATGGCGAGGGCCTCCCGATAATAGCCAGCCTGTCCAGGATTTTCGATTCGGATTCGAGAACCTACAACCATACGGTGTTTTCAGTCATCAGGAAAGATGAAACCCTGGAACAGGCCATTCAGGTTGCAGGGGAAGTCTGCGGCGACTTCTTGAAGCCGGATGTGGGAATCCTCTTCACGATTAAACTTGACAGGGTGATTGGTTTCGGAACTCTGGACGATTATAATAAAAAATAGCGCTATGTGTGCAAATGGGAAATCGCAGAACCCCGGTCAAAGATCGCCAAAAAAGGAACCAGGAGATATCGCGAAATACGCTGCCTTATCCTCCACTCCAACTATGCTGATCGTTTACCCACTCGTTGGTTTCGGGCTTGGATATCTGACTGTACATTACTGGAACTGGTCAATTATGGTCCCGGTCGTCACTATGATCCTGGGGCTGGTTCAGGGAATTCGAGAGGTATTAAAGATTGGCAGCAAAATCGACAAGATGTGAATTTCCCACTATTACCTTAATCATACACGGCAATGTATTCCAAATTGGCAATCTTTTTTGCTTTCATCACACTGGAGGATTGACTTCAAGTCTGTGCTGTGGCATTCTCCACTTCTTAAGCGGTTGTACCGTGTATTTTTTAGGTGTTTTAACAATCTACCAGATTGGAATTTAATCAATTAACACCACAGGATAGGGAGACGCTGGTGGAAGAAGTCAAATCCGGTTTCACCAAACATTTATATCCTGTTATCGCCGTGCTGACGATAGTTACAGCAGCTTTCGCCATGGCGGTATATGGATCCGGTCTCGCTGTCGGTATCCTGGCCGGAGGGGCATTCGCGATTATAAATATGACCCTGATCGGCTCTCTGATCCGGGCTACCTTAGCCGATGTCAGGGTAACGAGGGATATTATCCTGATCTTCCTGCTTAAATTCCCGTTAATCTACGGCATCCTGGTATTTATGCTCTCCAGGCAACTGATCGACGCGGCAGGTTTTGCGATCGGTTTCACTTTGCTGCCTGTCGGACTTCTCGTGTCTATTTATATTATGAACCGGAATACCGCCGGATCGGCAGGGGGGAACGAGAAACTTTGATGTTCTTCCTATGGCAACAGGCCCCGGAAATCGCTGAAGTAGCCGAAGCTGCGGAAAACGGCGGTGGCCATGAAGGTGGAGCACCGCATTTAATCAACGTTGTAGCCGTATTGTTACAGAAATATGCCCCGGAGTGGTCGGGTTGGGTCAATATTATTTACTCCGGCATAATCATGGCCCTGGTTGTCCTGTTTTTCTGGACAGTTGCCAGGAATCTCGATAAAAATCCCGGACGCAGGCAAAATTTCGTGGAGATGTTGTTTGGCTGGCTCGAAGGCTTTGTTACCGACCTTCTTGGCAGCAGGGGGAGGAAGTATATCCCCCTGGTTGGTTCACTTTTCATTTACATACTTTTTATGAACTTATTCGGACTGGTGCCGTATATTGGCCATTCCCCATCCGCAAACTTAAACATCACATTATCCCTTGCCCTTTTTGTTTTTCTTACTGTGCAGTTACATGGGATACGTGATCTGGGAATGGTCGGCTACCTTGCTCATTTTGCGGATCTTCCGACCCACCGCAGGCCGAACGTGATTGAAATTTGCCTGTCGCCGTTGATGCTTGTTCTGCATTTAATTGGTGAACTGGCGAAACCGATGAGCCTTTCACTCAGGCTCTTTGGAAATATCACCGGTGAAGATACCCTGATTGCTATCTTCGTTGTCCTGTTGATTTCTACTACTTATACCTGGTTCCTGCCTTTACACTTTTTCATGTATCCGATCGTTCTATTGGGAAGTTTTATCCAGGCACTGGTATTCGCGTTATTGACAACCGTTTATCTGATGCAGATGAGCCATCATGAAGAGCATTGACACCCGTTATACGGGGAAAATAATATACAATCCAGACTTATGTCAAGGAGGAAATAATTAAATGGATCTCAGTTTATTTGGCCTGGCTCTTCCATTAGCTTTGGGACTCGCCGCGATAGGTAGCGGCCTCGGCCTTGGAATGGCTGTCAAAGGCGCAATGGAAGCCATTGGACGGCAACCGGAGGCATCCGGCAAAATCCAGACAGCCATGATCATCGGCTGCGCACTCATTGAAGCCCTCACGATCTACGCACTGGTTACATTCTTCGTTGGCCAGGGACTTCTGCAGAGCGCATTAGACGCTGCAGGTCATTAATTGAAAGCGACAGGGAATTCCCGGGTCCCTGGGTATTCATGTCAACCTGTCGGAAGGTGAAAACCTATGGATGCATTAGGCCTTGAAGCAAAACAGATTATTACCAATTTCATTGGTTTTGGCCTGTTTCTATGGCTGATGAGCAAATTTGCCTGGAAACCCATACTCGATTTTATGGACAAACGCCGCGAGGAGATCGCGGGTAACTTCAAGAAAATCGAGCAGGAGAAAAGCGACCTCGATAAAATCCGGCAGGAGTACGAAGGTAAGATCGCGGATATCGACACAGAGGGGACCCGCAGGGTCAACGAAGCGATCAAATCCGGCCAGGACGCTGCCAGGCAGATCGAGGAGGAAGCCCGTGCCCGCGCGCAGACGATCCTCGCAAAAGCCAGGCAGGATACTTTACGCATCACCGAGGAAGCACGGCTCGGGTTAAAAGACTTCGTGATCGATATCGGTGTCGAATCCGGGAAGAAAGCCGCAATGGAAGTGCTCGATGAAACCTCGCACCGTAAACTTGTCGAGCGATTCGTAGAGGAGCTGACGCATGTTCGCTAATATCATAGCGGCCAGGTACGCCAGGGCGGTCATGCAGAGCTGCCCCGATCTCGCCACGATCGAGCGGGTTGAGGATGAACTTGTGCTTCTCAGGAAAACATATGAGCAGCATCCTGAAATACGTGCCTTTCTTATCAATCCAAAGATGCCGCCCCAAGTTAAAAAGCAGGTCCTCAGGGATTCTCTTACCGATAAATTCAGCGACATCGTCCTGAGGCTCCTCGATCTCCTGATCGATAAAAGAAGGCAGGATATCCTGCCCCAGATCGCTGACAGGTTCGATGTGCTCACCGACCAGGCAAGGGGAATCGAGCACGCGGATATAATTGTTGCAACCCCGATTTCTCCCGATCTCGCTGAACTTTTGAAGGGTGCTATTCAGAAGTTCTCAGGCCGTCAGGTTGAAACCGAAATCAAGGTTGATGAATCGATTATTGGCGGTGTCCAGATTAAACTCGGCGACAAGGTAATCGATGGTAGCCTGAAAAGGCGGTTCGATGACTTGCGCAGGGCTATGCTCGCAGCCCGTCTTCCCAGGTTCGATCTGACTATGAATTCCGGTGGAGTACCGGAAAATTAATGGTCCAGGATGATTGAGGGTATAAGATGTAAATATACGCGCGTTAGCTAGGTGCGCAGCCCGAATACTCACGGCCCGGATATCCATTAAGAAATTGTTCCATAAACCTTTAATTTCTGTTATCCTTTAAGCGGAAGTGCTGATCTACAGAATCAGAAGTGGTATAGTAATGCATTCAATTAACTAGGGTAGCTGTCCACTTTATAACAAACACTATTATGAGAGTATGTCTTGTTTCATGTTCGAAGCATAAGAGTCAACAGACTTGTTCTGCAAGTCAACTGTATAACTCTACTCTTTTCAGGGCATCAAAAACATTCGCCATAAATTGTTGCGATGATTGGCGCATTTTATCTGCCTTGCATGGTTTAGTCCATCCCGATACTGACCTTTGCCCTTATGATAAGGAATTATCAGATCAAAATCCAGTTGAACGAAGTGTGTGGACTAATATGGTTTTGAATGAACTCACATCGCAATTTAAGGCAGGTTCGATAATCACATTCCTTGCTGGAGAGAAATACGTAAAGCCCTTGTATAAACCTCTCCTTCAACACGGCTACAAATTGTCAACTCCGCTCAAAGGCAAAAGCATTGGAAAGCGAGTTCAATGGCTTAATCATGCCAATAAATCGAATATATGTCTTAAGCACCTTGATCGGCTGTATGATCTCCTAAACCGAGTGATTACTCACAATGGTGCAACTATAAAAACCCTTGAGCAGTATCTTTCGGAAAAACATACGTTTAAACGTGGTGTCTACTTCTTTTATAATCCTAACGAAACAAGAGCAACTCACCTAAACCAAGCAAGAATTGTAAGGGTAGGCACACATGCAGTTAGTAGGGGTTCTAAATCTACAATCCTTGATCGTCTAAGACAGCACAGGGGAACCTTAGTTGGTTTGGGCAATCACCGTGGTTCGATATTTCGCCTACATGTAGGCAGATCAATTCTTAATCAAAATCCTAATCAGAGAGATTTTCTAAACTGGGGGAAAGGACAAAACGCTTCAAAACAAATAAGGGATTCTGAGGCAGATTTAGAAAAGCAAGTATCCGAGCACATTGGCAAACTTTTCATTATCGGAGTTGAGGTTGACGATGATCCTGGCCCTGCTAGTGATAGGGCATTTATCGAAAGAAATGCAATAGGTTTATTGTCTAAAGCAGCGCAATATTTTGATTCTCCATCCGAACGTTGGCTCGGACAGTTCAGTGATCGTAATGAAATCCGTGATAGTGGTTTATGGAATATTAATCATGTGGGCTTTACTTACGATCCAGAATTTCTCAATATCTTAGAAATCTATGTCAATTCTACCAATGGTGAGATTGATAAACCCTTTCAATCAGTAGCCCCAGTTGGCTGGCATAAGTATGCCAAACTTCCTACCAATGCAAATCAAATTATTCTTTTTCAGGAAGGTGATGCATGATGACTTATTCTATGGCAATGGTGGAGCTAGTGTCCGAATATAATCGAGCTGTAGTGCATATGTGGAGAGCAAAACATGATGGCACTTTTGGATTGGTGCTTGGATCGGGGTTTAGTGAAGAGTTTGGGTTACCTTTATGGCAGAAATTAATCAATGAAATTGCTAAGGATCCACAAATTAATGGTGCTGACCTTGACGTTGATAAAGAAACACCACACAAGTCCCGCAGCGATTTACTTTTTCAGCATTTTAAAGAGCAGCATTATGATTCATGTAACAAATTGCCCACACAACCAAACAGGATACAGAGAGAAGCTAAAAGTGGAATACGATTGCTGGAGAGACCTGTTAACATGAGGAATATAATTACATTTACAAGAATCATCGCCTTCACGGGGACATGCCATTTTTCTCCAGTGATAAACCTGACTTTACCATTGCATATCAAGGGAAAAATGCCTTGTCCCCGAAGTTTGAGAAATATAATTACATTTACAGGAATTATCGCCTTCAGCCTTTTAATTGGCGGTATCTCACATGCCGATGAAAGGATCGACTTGATTTATGAAGGAAAAAAACTGGTGAATTCACCCGGTTCCAGCTTTATTCTTGAAGCATCATGGGAAACAGCCGATCCTTTCGGTGAATTCGACTCATCGCTTGGAGCCGCCGCGGCATTGAACAGGGCGCTCGGCCTGGTATTCACGGGGCACGCTTCTCATTCACAAATCGAGATGCAGCAACGTATGGCACTGGAACCCGGTAATTCCTCTTACAAGATGGCGCCATTCGCGCTGGAGGTGCTTGATGTCCTCCAGACCGACTGGGAGGAATCCTTCCCTGAGCCGGTCGAGCTTAAACCTTTCGACCTGCAGCCATCCGAAATACCGGAATTACTGGCCGGTGACCCAAACATTTTAGCACTGAGGTACTTCGATGAGGAATATCTCGAGCGTCTGCTCCAGAGGCTTTATTTCAAGCTGATACAGGGGCCTGTACTGCTTACCGTACCCTACCAGGCGGACGCTCCTAATGTCCCGGATGAGTACAAAGACTGGAATAATTTCCGTTACGATAACAACACTGACACCATGATATGGGATGATACGCGTTACGTCTGGATCGACTGGGACCTTACGCAAACAGTGGTTCTGATGTACGAGGACGGCCGGATCGCATGCTATGATTCAGGCAGGAAGTATTATATCGACCACACCGCCGCAATTACGGCTGCCGGAGCCATGCTCGCCCATCCTGATTATGATGAGCTTCCCGAGGGGACTTCCCTGAGTTTCGTACTTGCCATCGTTGAATAATCGTTTTAATTATAAATCCGGATACTGACTGAAATAAATTTACAGGCAATCAGGCATTAAGACATAAATACACCGATGATCGGAAGGATTGGATAGATTGTGACTCAATCACTCAAACCTGAAGAAGTAGCCAGTGTTATACAGGCTCAACTGAGGAGTTTCACTCAGCCTCTCAAACTCGAGAGCGAAGGAACGATCCTCCAGATCGGCGATGGTATCGCCCGCATCTATGGATTGCAGGAAGCGATGATGGGTGAGCTTCTCGAATTTCCACCGCTTCCTGGCGGGGAGGAGGCTTTCGGAATTGTCCTCAACCTCGAGGAAGACAATGTCGCCGCAGCCCTGCTTTCAGCCAGCGGACATATCAGGGAGGGCGATTCGGTTAAGCGAACCGGAAGGATCGCCGAGGTCCCTGTTGGTAACGCCGTTCTGGGCAGGGTAGTAAATGCGGTCGGGCAGCCTCTCGATGCCAAAGGCCCGATACCGTTCCAGGAGACTCGTCCGGTCGAAAAGATCGCTGCAGGCGTCACTAGCCGTCGACCGGTTTTCGAACCGCTCCAGACCGGCTTGAAAGCGATCGACAGTATGATTCCGATCGGACGCGGCCAGCGTGAGCTGGTAATCGGCGACCGCCAGACCGGCAAAACCGCACTGCTCGTGGATACAATTATCAATCAAAAGCATGCCGACCCTCCCGTGAAATGCATTTATGTAGCCATAGGCCAGAAACAGTCTACTGTTGCCGGCGTGATCGACGTACTTGAGAAATTTGGCGCGATGGAATATACGACTATCGTATCAGCCACCGCCAGCGACCCGGCGCCGATGCAGTTCATCGCCCCGTATGCCGGATGCGCGATCGGTGAATACTTCGCTGAAAACGGTGAACATGCCGCGATTTTTTATGATGACCTTTCAAAACACGCCGTCTCATACAGGGAACTGTCTTTGCTGATTCGACGTCCTCCCGGACGTGAGGCGTACCCCGGCGATGTTTTCTACCTTCATTCGAGATTGCTTGAACGCGCACTGAAATATTCCGACAAATTGGGCGGTGGAAGTTTGACCGCGATGCCGGTAATCGAGACCCAGGCCGGCGACGTGTCGGCATATATTCCCACCAATGTCATCAGTATCACCGACGGCCAGATCTATCTCGAAAGCGACCTCTTCTATGCTGGTATCCGACCCGCGATTAATGTCGGCCTTTCGGTCAGCCGTGTTGGTGGTAAAGCCCAGGAAAGTATGATGAAATCCGTTGCCGGACGCCTCAGAATCGAACTGGCGCAGTATCGGGAACTCGCGAGTTTCGCCCAGTTCGGATCCGACCTCGATAAAGGCACGCTCGCGCGCCTGACAAGAGGTGAACGGCTCGTTGAGATTTTGAAACAATCACAGTATGTGCCGATGCCGGTCGAGGAGCAGACCGTGATTATTTTCGCCGCGGTCCGAGGATACCTTGATGACATCGACCTTAGCGATATTCATCGTTTTGAATCGGAATACCTGCCCTGGTTGAAATCCAAATATCCCGAGATTCTACATATACTGAGATCGACCAAAAAACTTGATGATGAAACCGATAGTAAGCTTGACAAGGCGGTAGCTGAGTTCAAGGCTCTTTTTATCGAAGGAAAAACCCGAATCCAGGAATCGGAAGGTGCCAAAATAACCGAACCGGACGATTCCACAGAATCGGGCTAAACTGGATCCATGGATAAAATCCTGAGGATTCGAAAGAAGGTTTAAAAATGAGACGATGGTGCATGGTTCTGATAGTAGTGGGCCTCCTGGTGGTTTCCGGACCCGGTGCCCGGGGGCAGGATACTCTGCCCGCCGCTGTAACCTGGACGACGAACGGCCTTGTTGCTGAAGGCGGCACATGGGAGATGCGGATCACCACCTCCCAGCGGTCCTTTAACCCCGGGGATGCTTTCACATTGGCGATCGAGTTCGATATCAACTCAATCGGACTTGCATACAATATCGAGCGTATCAATGGTGTTTACTCTCTCGTTACCGGACTTCGGACTTTCAATTCTGACGGTGAAATGATCGGCGCGTCCCACACTATGGCAAGCACAATCCTGAATGGAATCGGGCTGCCGATTGAAGGCGAAACACAAGGGCTGCCGACCGACCGTTTCGGCGGGCCTTTCCATCATCCTGTAGACTCTTACATCGTCACCCCATCAACCGACCTCCAGATTGACACGAATGTCGGAACGATTCACGGCACTGTAGTCCACGGAATAAGCCTCCCCATGGATATTCCACTCGGCTGGTACCACGTCAGGGTCGATCTCGGGCTGGAAATTTCTAATGATGACCATGTCACCCTCTGGGGAATCAATCCCGAAAACCAGTCTATCAGTGAAGATCAGCAATCCTATGCCGTGGCCGGCCCGATTGCTGTCGGCACCGGCAGTCAGCCCCGGATCGGCTGGAGCCTTTTCGCGAACAGCCTGCCCGGCGGCGGTGTGATCGCACTTGAGGACCAGGGTTTTGTTGCGACAACCCGCGGTCTCGGATATACACAAATTCCCATAATCCCAATGACGGATTCCCGCGGCGAACAGGTGCGCTACCTGATTGAACCTGATTTCCCGATGGTCTGGAATCCGTTCATGCGTACTTCCGGCACCCTTCTGGACCTCGACCTGCATTCAGGTTGGATGGAAGCACGCGTTGAAAATCCCGACGGTGCGATTCTCGACCTTGGCGGAGCGGCGTTTAACGGGCGCCGTGGTATGGGCGCTACCACACTTCAGGATAAATTCGCCTTCAGTTTCTCTTCGTTTGGACGTCACAGGATCGAGCTTTCCGGCTGGATACAGGACACATCGAATCAAACTTACGTCGGCGGGGGCGTTTATGAAGTTTACGTCGCCCAGCCGATTCAAATTGATACAAATGTTTTACCCGGCACTCCTTTCGAAGTTTATGAATATTATGATCCGGGTTTCCAGGTATACCCCCCGGTACGTGCCGATGTTCAAATATTATGGGAACTCGATACACATTCAAGCGGAAATGTCGCCAGAGAAAATTTCGATACAACCACGAACAGGTGGGGATATTACTCACCACCGCTAATAGAAGGTCGCGATCGTTTTGCAAGAGTGACCAGAATCCAGTTCACAACTCCGGGTGAATACAAGGTCCGATACATTGCTTCCTACACCGAGCCTGACGGGACCCTCTGGATGGGTGAAAAAATTATTTCGGGGATCGTTCTACCCAACACCGATGTCATCGATCTGGCATCCCGGACTCCTTCATTCGGCTCATACCCGATCACATCCGATGCGCGGTATGTTCCGGTACCCTCTGATTCCGGCGACACGATGCTTCTTCCGGTTTCATCTTCACCGGGACTCCCGACAATATTTACTTTCCCGTTTGGATTCACCCTTGGAAACCAGACAGGATTCCGTACGGATGATTCCGCCCTCCAGGAAATTGAAAATGTATCGACCGGGACATTCGTTATGCCCAGGCTCGCGAGCATGTCCGGCCTGTTCCCGCATACATATCCCGAGGATATCGACCGCAGAGCATATCTTGTAAACTCCGCTACCAGGCAGGACGGATTCACACAAGCGAGAATCTGCGAAGGTTCTCCGACAATGCATCTCCCCTACCCGTCTTTCCCGTGGAATCCAGGTGAACTGGCTGTCGACGGCCCGGGCGATATCTACCACTTCTGGACTTCCATGGTTTATCGTGATGAATCGACGCCATCGGTAAGATATGGAAATTATTCATCCGGTGTTGTTATCAGTGGAGATGTCTCTGTTCTCTCAATTCATGATCCCGATGATGGACTCATAAATGATGGATGGGGGGTGCATAACCTTATCCTCCACAACCTGGCAGTCCGACCGGGATCGATTGTAGCTAAAAATCAGGCATTTACACCCGGTGCTTATTTCCTCCCCCTGCCGCCCGATTCCATAGTGGAATTTGTTATTACACCACCGCTTGGTAACCAGAGAACAATCAGCGTAACAACCGATTCCGACGGGTACGCAGTCGATATGGGCCAGAGGTTCAAACTTGACTATCCCGGAATCTGGGAGGTTACCGCTACGCTGATCCAGGGTGATCGGACTGGAGGGATCCTGGGTGTAAATCCCGGATCCGACTGGCAGATTTACGTGATCGAAGATAACAATAGTGTTGCGATCGATTTCCATCTGCCCGAACGTCAACCCCTCGATCCGAACTCCAATTTGGTTGTCCTGACAGGCGACTTGCTCGAACACGACCTTCTGGAAGGGTCCGTTAATATATCTGCCACCTTTAATGGTGCGGTCGTTGAGCAGACCCGTAAAGATATCACAAACGGACTTTTCATATACACAATCGATTTAAGACAGCTTACTAATACCTTCAACAATTTCGATCCTTTTGATCCAGACGACCGGCTGGTTGTGACATTTTACGCTGTCGGTCTCACATCGGCAGGACGGCACCTGACCGCGGCTAAAATGATCTACATCCAGAATGGAATTTTATATGCCGGTGAAAAGGATTACAGCCCGATCGATCCACTTTCGCGCGAGGACAGACTACGGGAACTAACAGAGCTTGCGGAATCCGAACAGATTCATGAAATACGCGGGAGATGAACTTCCGGTAACTGAAAAAGAAAAATGGTCAGCCTTCGTGATTTAAAACAACGTATTAAATCGGTGAGCGGCATACGCCAGATCACCCGGGCCATGGAGATGGTCAGCGCCACCAAGCTCCGTCGAGCACAGCAGCGTATCGAATCCGCGCGTCCGTATACCGAGAAAATGGACGAGATACTCGCTCACCTCGCTGAAGCTATCGAACCCGGTGTCGTTTTTCATCCTCTCATGGTGCCTCGCGAGGAAGTTAAAAATCTTCTGATTATCGGCGTCGCATCAGGCAAGGGACTTTGTGGAAGCTTCAATGCCAATATAATCAGAAAAATTGAATCTCATTCCAGACAGGCGAAAGCCGACGGGATCGACGTCGTTCTACTACTCATTGGAAAAAAACTCCATGACTATTTTAAAAGACGCAAATGGACCATTCATCCGAATTCCCTGAAGTACTTTTCGATTGATGAATCACTTCCCATCCCGCTGCTCCAGGAAATGACGGACCTGTGCTCGGATGGCTATCTAAGTAATGAATTCGATAAAGTTGAGATTATTTACACGGAATTCAAGAGTGCGATCGTTCATAAAATTGTCGAAAGACAATTTCTGCCAATTGTAGGCCTGCAATCCGATAGTAATAATGACAGTCCTCAAACCCGGACTCGTGAATATATTTTCGAACCCGATCCAGGTGAATTATTTACTCTCCTGATTCCTAAATACGCGAGAGTGATGCTGTTCAAGATGCTTGCGGACAGCCTGGCGAGCGAGCACGGCGGACGTATGAGCGCTATGCATAACGCCACTGACAACGCAGGCGATATGATCCGTACTCTTACACTCCATCGGAATAAAGCTCGCCAGGCGGCTATTACAAAGGAACTTTCTGAAATTGTCGCCGGTGCTGAAGCACTGGTCGGTTAGAATCAACGTAAAAATCTGCCATTCTTGAAATTGGCAGAAATTATAGCAAAATAAGGCAGTATTAGACAGTTCGATCAAGGAGCATATATTGTGGCTAACGGAGTCATTACACAGATAATCGGACCCACAGTTGATGTCGAATTTCCGCCTGATTCTTTACCGGAAATTCTGAATGCCCTCCGGATCAGGGACGATGCGCGGGGGATCGACCTGATCGTCGAGGTCGCCCAGCATCTCGGTAACTCAACCACCCGTTGTATCTCAATGTCAACGACAGACGGGCTGGTACGGGGCATGGTGGTCGAGGATACCGGATCATCCATTACCATTCCGGTCGGTGAGGACTGCCTTGGACGCATTTTCAATGTAGTCGGCGAGCCTATCGATTACCCGGATATGCCCCCTGAAACCGATGAACGATACCCGATTCACAGGAGCGCCCCGCCGCTCGCGGACCAGGAAACCAAGACCGAAGTTTTCGAAACGGGCCTCAAGGTTGTCGATCTGCTTGCCCCGATTCCCAAGGGCGGTAAGGTCGGGCTGTTCGGCGGCGCCGGTGTCGGTAAAACGGTTCTGATCATGGAACTGATCAATAACATCGCTAAAGTCCACGGCGGCCAATCGGTATTCTCCGGGATCGGCGAGAGGACTCGTGAGGGTAACGACCTGTGGCTCGATTTCCAGGAAGCACTTATCGATCCAAGCTGGTCGGAAGAGGAAACCGAAAAGCGCAGGAATTCAAACTGGCGGGCAAAGCAACCGGTATTCGTTCTCTTCTTTGAAGATGACGAGGGCAAGCAGGATAGAATTAACATCAACGAAGGCGCCAGCGAGCATGGCGGACATAAATTCGAATTTTCCTACAACCTCCATACCCGCGAATTTATACTTACGCTCGATGGAACTCCGGTCAATTTCGGAACCGAAGTTGAAATCGATAATAAAACCTTTGTGATCAGGGAATTTGAGAGGGTCCTCGACAAAACCGCGCTGATCTACGGCCAGATGAACGAACCTCCCGGCGCCAGGTTACGTGTAGGATTGTCCGGCCTGACCCACGCCGAATATTTCCGCGATCAGGGCCGCGATATCCTTCTTTTCATCGACAATATTTTCCGATTCGTCCAGGCGGGTTCCGAGGTTTCGGCGCTTCTCGGGCGAATGCCGTCGGCTGTTGGATATCAGCCGACACTTGCCACCGAAATGGGCGCTCTACAGGAACGGATCACATCGACAAAAACAGGGTCCATCACTTCCATGCAGGCGATCTACGTACCTGCCGACGACCTTACCGATCCGGCGGTAGCCACAACATTCGCTCACCTCGACGCGACCGTTGTCCTTTCACGCAGGATTGTTGAGCTTGGTATTTATCCCGCGGTCGACCCGCTCGATTCTACCAGCCGGATTCTCGATCCAAACGTGGTCGGCGATGAGCATTACGCGGTGGCGAGGGAAGTCCAGGAGGTTCTCCAGAGATATAAAGACCTCCAGGATATCATCGCGATCCTTGGAATGGACGAGCTTTCTGATGAGGACAAAATTACTGTCGGCCGCGCCCGGCGTATCATGCAGTTTTTCTCGCAGCCGTTCTTTGTTGCTGAAGCATTCCTCCTGACCCCGGGACGTTACGTGCCGTTGACTGAAACGATCAAGGGTTTTCGGGGCATTCTCGATGGTGAGTATGACGAGCTTGCCGAGGAAGCGTTCTCCTATGTCGGGAATGTCGAGGAAGCTATTGAGAAAGATAAAAAGATCAAGGCGGCAAACCAGTAATTTTATAAAGCAGACTCGATATTTATAAAAGGGGACATGCCATTTTTCTCCAGTGATAAACCTGACTTTACCATTACATACAAAGGGAAAAATGCCTTGTCCCCGAAGTTCAATAAATTTATATATCCCGGGACACTTTCAATGCTAGAAGCATGGAAAAGCGTCCCTGGGATTTAAAGTAAATGACGGATTTTTATAACCATGTGATCTTAAATTCAGGGACGCCTTTCCACTCGTCCCCGAGTTGAAGGTGTCCCTGAATTTAAGAATTGGAATTAACAAGTAAAATATGCCTAAGACATTCAAATTGACAATCGCTACACAGGCGGGATGGGCCGCGGACGATGAAGCGGAAAGCCTGATCGTTCCCGGCATCGATGGCTACCTGGGTATCCTTGCCAACCATGCTCCCCTCATGACCGCAATTGGTATCGGGCAATTAACCTACCGCGATATCACCGGCTACGATCATTTCCTTGCGGTCACCGATGGATTCCTTGAAGTGTCCAACAACGTCGTGACTATCATTGCGGACAGTGCTGAACAGAGTGACAGTATTGATATTGAAAGGGCTGAAAAGGCGCTGGAAAGATCGAAAGAGAGGCTTAAAAAAGCTGTTACCGATCCGGCAATCGACCTCGAACGCGCACGTGCCGCATACCGCAGGGCTTTGAACAGAATCAGGGTGGCGGAGACCGGTGACCCACCCCGAACACAATAACCGAACCAGCTTCAAAACCGGGGACAGGCACTCAAATTTACCGGGGTACATTAAGAAGGATTGACCTTTAACATAACCGGTAAATTTGTGAGCCAGTCCCCTATAAAAAATATTCTCAATCCCACAATATTGACCATCAGGTTTCCGGAAAGAATTTGAAAAAAAATCGTGAAAAAATTTCGTGAAAAAAAATCGGGGACGCCTTTCCGCCTTCCAGGCTGAAGGTGTCCCCGATTTTAAATTGTGGAATTGTACGGATAACGGATCAGGGGACTGACACAGATCAGAAGAACTGACATTGTTAGAGGACTGGCACGGATCAGGGGACTGACATTGTTAGGGGACTGGCTCACAGATTTGC
>CBDURU010000046.1:0-24546 GCA_965369865.1 uncultured bacterium
ATAGCTGGAAGCTAACGGCACTTGTTATCCGATAGCTGGAAGCTAACGGCACATAAGGGAAATTCTTGCTTTAAACCACCATTGGAGGAAATTTTATATTGGACAAGAGTGATGGAATATGAGACGAAAATTCCAGCCGAAATTCATTTCCCATCTGTTTTTAAAACTTCCATAAGTTTCCCGGCGATATTACCACTCGTTAAACCTGCCAGTTCAAGAAGTTCGTACGGATCGCCGCTTGAAAGGTAGATGTTTGGAATCCCGACGATTCTCATCGGTACGGGATGATTCTCCACAACAACCCTCGCGACAATACTTCCAAGCCCACCGAAAATATTGTGCTCCTCGCAGGTGACGATCGGACCGTTCTCCCGCGCGCATTTGATTATTAATTCCTCATCGATAGGCTTCAGAAACGGCATGTTCACAATTCTCGGCTTTATGCCATGTTCTTCCTCAAGCATCTCCCGCGCTTCAACCGCCATCGAAAGCATCAACCCGCACGCGATAATAGTTCCATCGGGTCCATCGATAAAAATATGCCCCTTCCCCATTTTGAATGGCGTGGATTCACTGGTAACCATGGGAACTTTCTCACGTCCGAGCCTGAAATACACCGGGCCATCGTAACCGGCTGCCCACCTGACTGTTTTAACCGTCTCGTGGTAATCAGCGGGAACGAGGACTGTCATATTCGTGCATGCTGTCATGCATGCGAGGTCTTCCATCGACTGATGAGTCGGGCCGTCCTTTCCGACACTGATTCCGCCATGCGCCGCCGCCAGTTTTACATTCGTGTTCATATAATCGACATCCTGGCGACATTGATCGAATGCCCGTCCGGAGAGAAAAATCGCATAAGAGGACAGAAATGGAATAAACCCCTGCAAAGCAAGTCCCGCCGCGGTACTCACCATGTTCTGTTCGGCGATTCCCATTTCGAAAAACCTGTCCGGGTATGCATCCCTGAAAAACCGGGTCAATGTACTTTCCGCGAGGTCGGCATCGAGGACCACAATCCGTGGATTTTCCCGGCCAAGCTCGACCAGGGTTTCACCATAGGCTTTCCTTGTTAATTCGAATGTCCAGCGATCTGTACCTGTTCGAGGCATATTTTCATCCGATATTTATTTCCTGCGATATTCCGGTTCGTGTCTGTGAAACAAACCGGTTTTATTTATAGGAAAAATTAATCATTTAAAGCCCTCGAAAAAACGACAAACCGTAGAACAGCACGGCAGTGCGTCTTCCACCTTAAAACAATCCATTCGACGCACTGCCATTCGACGCACTGCCGTGCTGTTCTACGGTTTTTTCATTTCTCACTTTAATCATAGTATAACGGACGGTTTCGGCCAGCCCATAATTTTATGGAACTGCTTTCGGGCTGCTTCCACGTCGCCGTACGATTCCACCGCCTGTGACGGAGTTTCATCAAACCCGAGTTCCTGTAGCGCAGTGCCCAGGAGGTCATCGGAAGCAAGCGGTTTCCCATGCCAGAGATGGTCATCCTCAAACGACGGAACACCCTTCATCATAATTGTATGGAAAATAACCACGACGGGCCGGCCTTTTGCCATTGCATCGTGGGCATGGTCAAGTAACCTGACCACTTCATCGATGTCATGACCGTCACCTTCGAAAACTACCCAACCGTTGGCAGCGAATTTAGCATCAAGCGGACGGATGTTCATGACTTCATGAGTACGGCCATCGATCTGCACATCGTTAAAGTCAACGAGCGCCAAAACATTATCGAGCTTGTAATGCGACATCGACATCACAGCCTCCCAGCAGCTCCCCTCCTGGAGTTCACCGTCCCCGAGATTCACGTAGACCCTGTTAGTCTTCCCTTTCAGTTTCAAGCCGAGAGCGATCCCCTGCCCGACTGACAGCCCGTGCCCAAGGCTACCGGCGCTGATGTCGATACCCGGGGTTTCATGTCGATTCGGATGGCCCTGGAGTCCCGATTCGGTCGTGCGAAATGTCAGAAGGTAAGCCGGCGGGAAAAATCCGCGCCTGCTAAGCAGCGCGTAATTCAAAGCCGAGCAATGACCGTTTGAAATAATAAACCAGTCCCGATTTTCATCATCAGGATTTTTCGGATCGACGAGGACGTAATTGAAATAGAGCGCAGTGAGATAATCCGCAGCCGAGAGGGGTCCGCCTGGATGTCCCGATTTCGCGACATGGGTCTGGACAATAACATCGCGACGGATGATGCGCGCCATCTCCTTTAATTCATCGATGGAAAGATTTTTTATTTCCAATGCCAAATTCGTGCTCCCGATCGATGAGATTAAAAATTGTTTGTGTTCATGTGCCGGAGACACATGGAACGAGTTATCATGCGCCAGAGTCGCATGCCACGATTGAATGTAACAGCAGGATACTGCGGACCCGTATTAATGCGAGCACTCAACTCGCCACTTCGTGTGCCCTGATTTCGCGGATAACGGTTACCCGAATCTGTCCGGGGTAATCAAGCTGATCCTCGATTTTATCGGCTACCTGACGCGCGAGCAGCGGTGTTAACTGGTCATCGATTTCGTCAGGTTCGACAATAATTCTTATTTCGCGTCCGGCCTGGATCGCGAAGCATCGGTCGACCCCTTCAAATCCGCTGGCGATATTTTCAAGGTCTGTAAGCCTCCTGATGTAACTAGAAAGCGTTTCACCCCTGACCCCGGGGCGTGCCGCGGAAATTGCATCCGCGGCCTGAACGAGGATTGCCTCGATAGTTTTCTGCTCCACTTCGGCATGGTGAGCAGCGATCGCGTGAACGACACCTTTGGGTTCCTTGAATCTTCGCGCGAGTTCAGCGCCAATTGACGCGTGTGTTCCCTGGACATCGTGGTCGACGGCTTTCCCGATATCGTGGAGGAGTCCGCATCGCCTCGCGAGTGTTGGATTCGTCCCAAGTTCCGCGGCAAGGTTTCCTGTCAGAGTGGCAACCTCTATGGAATGCATCAGGATATTCTGTCCGTAGCTCGTGCGGTATTTCAAACGTCCGAGGAGCTTGATAATTTCGGGGTTAACATCACCGATCCCGACCTCAAGCACCGCCTGCTGGCCGACTTCCCAGATCGCTTTGTCGATTTCAGTCTTTGATTTCTCAAACGACTCCTCGATCCTGGCGGGATGAATCCTGCCGTCCTGGACCAGTTTCTCCAGGGTCAGCCTCGCGATCGCGCGACGAATTGGATCGAAGGCGGACAGAACGACCGCCTCCGGTGTGTCATCGATAATCACCTCGACCCCGGTCAAAGTCTCAAAAGTACGGATATTCCTGCCCTCACGGCCGATTATCCGTCCTTTCATATCATCGGACGGGAGTTTAACCTCACTGGTTGTTGTTTCGGCAACGTGGTCAACGGCGGTGCGTTGAATCGCGAGCGTCACAAGTTTCTTCGCCTGCCGGTCGGCGTCTTCTTTAATCCGCACCTCATGCGCGGCGATACGTTTGGAGTATTCGAGGTCGAGCTTCTTGTCTGTGCGATCAAGCAGGAAATCTTTCGCCTGCTCCTGTGTGAGGCCTGCAATCCGCTCAATTTCCTTATCCTGAATAGCAACCTTCTCATCCAGTTGCTGTTCGAGGGCTACTACACGCTTTTCTTTCTTGTCGAGATTCTCGAGTCGTTTCTGAACATTATCGGTTTTCTTGTCGAGTTGATCTTCTTTGCGCTGAATCTTTGTTTCGTATCGTTCGATTTCCTTCTTGCGTCTTTTTATTTCTCTGTCAGTTTCGTTTCGCTGATTATCCGCTTTATCCTTAGCTTTTAATATTACGTCTTTTGCTTTTGCCTCCGCTTCCGTTGCTGCTTCTTTTTTAATCCTTTCAGCTTCCCTTGCAGCCGACCCCAGTATTCTTGAATCAAGGTACTGTCTTAAGTACCAACTGAATATACCAGTCACCAGTATTAGTAGACCGATTATAACGTAATTGATTTGAAAATATTGTAGCATGTATGATTAACACCTCCGAGGGTTGTTCTATCAGTTTGAGGTTCATGTTCATTGCGGCACTCCTTTTAAAGGCATGGACAAAAATACACCAAATACCCCCGCCTTCAGCAGGATTAATTGGCGTTTACGAGACACAATAATAAGGCAAAATGCGGTCTAATTCAAATGACATCGGGATTAACGATGACTAATGCTGAAATTTCAGCGATTTAATCGAGGTCAGTGGGTACTTCATCGGGAATCTCAATCGAGTCTTCATCTTTGACCAGCCCGAGTTCTTTCTTAACAGCCTCTTCGATCTCAACACGAAGGTCATCGTTCTCAGTCAGGAAATCCCGGACATTCTCGCGTCCCTGGCCCAGTTTTTCATCATTATATGCGAACCAGGCCCCGGATTTCTTGACTATCCCGTTCTCAACGGCGAGGTCGAGAAGGTCCCCGATCCTGGAAATTCCCAAACCAAAAATAATCTCGCCCTCAATATTCTTAAACGGTGGCGCAATCTTGTTCTTGACCACTTTGATCACAATCTTGCTGCCAATTACATCGTTGCCCTGCTTGATACTGCCGAGCCTTCGCACGTCCATACGAATGGTGGCGTAGAATTTCAACGCCCGTCCACCGGAAGTAGTCAACGGGCTTCCGAACATCACACCGATTTTCTCCCTGATCTGGTTAATGAAAACGATCATTGCCTTGGTTTTACTAACCGACCCGGTGAGTTTTCTCATGGCCTGGCTCATCAGCCTTGCCTGTAATCCAACATGAACATCACCCATCTCCCCATCGATTTCAGCACGGGGGACAAGCGCGGCGACCGAATCGATCACAACCAAATTCACCGATCCGGACTTGACAAGCATCTCGCAAATCTCCAATGCCTGTTCCCCGGTATCAGGCTGGCATACGAGAAGTTCATCGGTATCGACACCGATTCTCTGCGCATAAGACGGATCGAGGGCATGCTCAGCATCGATAAATGCCACGGTACCTCCCTGTTTCTGGCATTCCGCCACAATGTGGAGAGCGAGGGTGGTTTTCCCGGACCCTTCAGTACCGAAAATCTCCGCGATCCTCCCCTTTGGTAATCCCCCGATCCCGAGAGCGATATCCAATGAAAGGATGCCTGTCGGGATTACATCGGGTCTCAGTTTTGTCTGATCGTCGCCCAGACGCATTATCGCGCCTTCCCCGAATTGCCTTTTAATTTGCCCGAGAGTGAGTTCGAGAGATTTTTTCCTGGTATCTTCTGATTCTCTTGCCATGACCATGTCTCCTTAGAGCTTCTTATATACAGGATTTTCAATTACCTAACGTTTGGGAGAATGAAAACCTGACATAAAAATTCCAGTTAAAGCGATTTTCTGTTAATTTCAATATACAATACATCCGTTTAGGTAAAATATCAAGTACAATTAATAATAATTTTAAAAAAAAATCGGGAATTCAGCCAGAGCCGAATTTAAATCGCTCGATTGCCGTATAAACAGCGCCTTTTGGAGTCAGGTCGCTTTTGATCAGGACAATTTCATCCACTACCCACGATTGCCCCTCAAAACCGGCGAACGCCTTCCGGATTATTTCCTTTTCATTCATGGAAATCTTAATTTTATGCCTCGCCAGTGTCAGGTGAGCTTTAAACTGCCTGTCATCGGGACGTTCGAGGTATCCGGAGCATGTCTCCTTGAGCATTGAAGAGACCATCAATAATGTTTCTATTTCACCAATCAGTGTCAGAAATGACACACGGGGGAAGAATCCCGTCGGACCGATCTCCAGTGTGCAGGGTCTGGCCATAGCGACCGCGTCGTGTCCGAACCCAATGAAATCATTCATAATATCGTCAGGCTGTTCACCAAGGAACAATAACGTAATATGCATCCCGTGGGTCCCGACCGGCCGAACATGACGTCCGAGGTTCCTGAGAGCAATAACTTCAGGAGCCAGGGAACGCTTGATCTCATCGTCGATTTCAACCGCATAAAAAAGTCGCACCATGCGTAAGATCCTTTTTAAAGAGAAAATAATTCCAGCCGAAAAATATGAATATTCAACGTTGGATTAACATTGACAAAATATTAACCCTAAGGGATAATATATGTGAGTCGAGTCTAGGCGTTCCCCCCCTACGTCTAACTCGGCTTTTTTTCCCTATATTGCGGATTGGTTCAAAAATTTAACTCATTTATCCCTTTTGGCATCAAGATTGTATAAAAACACTTGAGGGGTTACTCGTGACAATATATCAGGAGCAGTTTCCAACCTCAAGTGTTGGAGGATTTAAGAGGTACCGGTTATGTTCAGACCAAATATTACAATACGGATAATTATAACAGCATTAGCAACCTTATTATGCCTGTCAACATCAACAATCGGAGCTGAAAATTCTGAATTTACAGACGAAGTGACATCAGGTAAACCGCTATCATTTGCCGCGTCAAGATATGCCGAAGAGCTTACAGAACCCGTTACCGAAGCCGCGTTTGATTTTGTACCGCCGGAAGGCCTTGAGGAGCCTGAACCTGAAAGAAAAGTAATTATTTCTCTTGCGGACCAGCGGATGTGGATTTACGAGGACAGCGAAGTGCTGCACAGGTTCCTGGTGTCCACCGGGGTACCGGGACATCGCACCCCAACGGGAAACTACAGCGTCCGGAGCCAGGCTGCCCGCGCGTATTCGAACAAGTACGAATGCTTCATGCCCAACTGGTCGGCTATCACCAGCGATGGATTGTACGGCATGCACGCGCTCGATGGCACGAGCTACATTCGCCACCTGGGATCGGTCGCGAGCCACGGCTGTATCAGGCTCGCGCCTGAGAATGCGGAATGGCTGTTTAACTGGGTAGAGATCGGAACACCGGTCGATATCGTGGACGATTATACGGAGCCGCCGGAAGCCAAAGCGATCGAATACAGGATCGAAAGGCGCTACTGCTTCTGATTAAAAAAACCTGGCAAAATTAGAGATATCATCCCCCTTTATATTGAGGGGGATTTTTTTACCTGGTAATCAAAACTGTTTTTAACCTTTTATTGATCTAATCCATAAATCTGTCGTGGGGCGAGAAATTCTGGAAATCTATCCAACAGGGCCAGGCGGACGATGTAACAGAAATGGCAGGCGCTGACATATTTTTCATCGTGCTTTACTTCATAGGTTTTTGCCAGAAGAGCCGGCCCGCCTTTTAGCAATGGACCACAGATCGGGTGTGATTCAGCATCATAGTTCTTAAATAACTCTGATAGTGGTGTATCAAACATATTGCCAATTACGAGTCCCTGACAGAGATGAACAAACCCATAAGGATCGATGTGAACTCTTCCGGGGTTCCTGAGTTCCTCCTCAGGGCACTCTGTGAATTCATCATAGTGAATTCCTGGAAGTCCTTCTGTCAGTTTCTCAACTGCTCTTCCCTTAAGTAAAGCACCCCCTCCGAGTACAGGCTCTCCTTTGGGTCCTGTTTTCACTCTATCAATCTCAGGCTTCTCAATGCAAATCGAACCAACCGGTATCCCAAGTTTTTCAGCCGCTGCTAAAGCAATTTTGGCTGGTGTATCTTTCTGATCCCCGAAATGAAGTGCGTCGTCGCTTACGCTTAAATCGGCTAATCCCAGTTCACGGAGGGGTCTCAGCCAGATTTCGGCATCTGCCTCGGACGTTGCCCAGTATGCGTTGGTCACAATCCCGGTTTTGAACCCCATTTTCTGAGCAAGTTTGATTCCCTCAAGCATTAATGGGTAAAACAAAAACGGCTCACCGCCTTCAAAATATACCCATTCTATTGTTCCAATTTTAATCAATTCATCGAGCGTCTCTTTTATTTTATTGATAGTAAAAGTACCCTTTGCATATGGACTGCTATACACATAACAATGGTCGCATTCCATGCTGCATGTATAGGTCAAGAGAAAGTGAATTCCGGTTGGGAAGCTGTTGCTCATTTAATTATCTGACACCTCATACATATTATAAATCAACAACGCTGATTTCTGCAAAACCGTCAATGAAACCTGGGGCAGGAATCTGTCCCTGGGGCCATTCCGGATTCGCGGTCGTGCTGAAGTCGAGGGGCAGACCCAGGAAGGATTAAGAGAAGATATGAAACTGATACGATGGGCAGGTGTTTCGTTTCACGACCCGAGGGTTGGTCAAGCTATCTAAAACCCATACTTCCGAAGCAAATCTGCGATACCTTCCTCGGTCAAAGGCGCCCGATTTATCAGATCGGTTTTCTCAGGTGTGGGATCCATGCTCCAGTATTTATCACCATCAATATCCAGGTAAGTCTGCATGTAGGATTTATACCGCTGTTCGTAACCGTACTCCCAGATGGAGTTCGCGAGAAGCAACATTTCGGCTTTTGGGACATCACCTCGATTCATGTCTTCGCGAAGACAATATTCGTGCGGTGCAGTCCTGGCATAGGTCTTGGCAAATATCCAATTAGCATGTGCGATAATCTTGCGAAGCCTGGAAAGAAGGTCTTCCGGAATGGATTTTCTTAGCGTTTTATCAGTCATTACCAGCCTTATTTCCAACAGCTTAGCAAAAGTTTGGATGGCCACAAAGCCTTTTTCTACGAAATAAACCGAGAAGGGGATCCTTGTTTTGACTTGATTGCTAACTTTGCTGTATCCTCAGTAATTACCACTCATAAACTTAAGGGAAGGAAAGATCATGCAAACCGTATTCAGTCACATTATTCAAAAGCGTTTCTCCCGATCATATGAAGACGTTGCCACCGATGCGCTTGCGTTTATTCTTAAATCGAACGATGCAGCTCATAAAGGCATGATGAAGCTGCTTAGACGCATTGATAACAACCTTCCGGACCTTCAATTCACCACACAGCAAAGCGAGGACAACATCCGTCCTGATATGTGGGGTAATCATGAAAATGAACCTCATGTTTTTATTGAGAACAAGTTCTGGACTGGCCTGACTGACAATCAACCAGTTAATTACCTGAAGAAACTCGCTGAAAAACAACATCCAACAATTCTACTTGTAATCGGACCTGAAGCTAGAGTGCATACACTATGGCGGGAACTTCAGAAACGACTGAAATATGCTGAAATCTTTTCAACAGATAGAGGTAATCCTGATGGAATCGTTTATATAGTAACGACAGGTACGGGTCCCATACTCGCTCTAACAACCTGGCAGAAAGTGATTTCAGTACTTAAGGATGAAGTAACCGATAATAGTACTCTGAGTGATATTCACCAATTACGTGCACTCTGCGAAGCAGCAGATATTGAGGCATTTACACCCCTATCTGCACATGACCTAACTGATCAGCGCATACCTGCATTAATTCGTCATTTTGACACTATTATGCAAGCTATCTTTGACTTGGGGGTTTCTGAAGGAGTCCTTAGTATCAAGGGGCTTATGCCAAAATCAGATTGGAATGGATTCGGCCGTTATGCAAGGTTTTCGAATGAAAATGGAGTTGGCATGTGGCTCGGAGTTCAATTTGAGCTATGGAAAAAACATGGAGGGACTCCCTTATGGCTGGATTTTAACAATGGTGAATTAAGTTTTTCGCATAAGGTGCGGTCGTTACTCAAAACATGGGCTGCCAAGGAAGGCATATTTACGTCCTGGGATGACGATGAATTTATAATGGCCATCGACATCGAGACCGGAGAGGAAAAAGACAAGGTGGTCAGGGCAATCGTAGATCGTTTGAAAGAGATTGCGGATGTGTTATCCACACTGGAATTGAAAACGTAAAAAGCAAACAACTACCTATTGATTTAAATTAATAACTAAGCCAATAATCCAATATACCCGGAACGGCTCGAATGGTCGTGCTGAGGTTGATGGGTGGTTATACCGTTTTAGTCCTCTTTTGGTTCTTTTAGTTGTCCCCTTTGATTGACTATTCCAAACTAATAATGATAATGACCGTGTGGTATTTCCTTTAATTGATTGCATCCAGAGGTTTATCTTCCATGTTAGATTCACTCTTATATCCGAAATCCATCGCTGTTATAGGGGCGTCTAAATCCCCGGGGAAAGTCGGTTACGAAATCCTTTCAAATATAATAAACGGGGGATTTGAAGGGGATATCATTCCTGTGAACCCAAAAGCCGATGAGGTGCTTGGCCTGAAATGTTATCCCGACATCAGGGAATATGATGGAGATATTGACTGTAGTGTAATTGCCGTGCCTACACGGTTTGTCAAGGATGCCGTCAGCGGTTCGATTACGGCGGGCGTGGGATCGATTATAGTAATAACCGCGGGTTTTAAGGAAACCGGGAAGGAAGGAGTCGAACTTGAGAAGGAAATAGCTGAGCTATGCCGGAGGGCGAATGTCAGAATGATGGGACCAAATGTTGTTGGACTGATCAACACCCATCACTTAATGAACGCAACATTTGCGACTGGAATGCCTCTAACGGGCGGAATTTCAATCATCTCACAGTCCGGAGCGATTGTCGCATCCATTCTAGACTGGGCGGCAGGTCAAAAGCTGGGCCTTGCCAAACTGGTAAGTATGGGCAACAAGGCTGATTTGAATGAGGTTGATTTCCTGGAGGCTCTGGGAAATGATGATGAAACCAGGGTAATTATCTGCTATCTGGAAAGTATCGATTCGGGTGATGAGTTTGTGAGAATGGCGGAGGAGATCGCCAACCGTAAACCTGTGGTCGTATTGAAGGTTGGGACCACAAAAGCCGGGGGAAAAGCCGCGTCATCCCACACTGGAAGCCTTGCAGGAGCGGATATCGCATATGGTGCCGCATTTAAACGTTCGGGAGTTATTCGGGTTACTACATTCGAAGCTCTGCTCGATGCGGGTATTGCTTTTTCCATGCAGCCCATTCCGAAGGGAAATCGTGTTGCGGTAATAACAAATGCGGGCGGACCGGGAATAATGGCGGCGGATGCAGTTGAAAATCACGGGATGGTTGTGGCGGGATTATCGGAAGAAACGCGTCGTGAACTGCAAAAGAACCTTCCCGCTGCCGCAAGTGTCGGGAACCCGATCGATGTGCTCGGAGATGCCGATCCGGTAAGTTACGCAAGGGCGGTCGGTGTTGCGCAGGCTGATGATAGTATTGACGCAATTATTTCCCTCCTTTCACCACAGGCCATGACGGCGCCGATTGAAACAGCGAGAGCGATCGCGGATATTGTCGATGGCACAAAAACAATCCTTCTTTCATTCCTCGGCGGCAAAGCTGTTGTTCCCGCGAGGAGTGAGTTGTTAAAGAAGGGATTGCCCAACTATTTCTCGCCTGAAAGGGCGGTCAGGGCTTTGAAGTCGATGGTGGATTATGCCGCCTGGCGCCGGCGTCCACCGAGGATAGTGACGCGTTTCCCTGTAAATCGGAGGCGCGTGGAAAGAATCATCAACCGTTACAGGAAAATTGGAAACCGGGAGATCGGGGAGGTTGATGCAAAGGATATTCTGAAGGCGTATGATTTTGTTGTGCCGGAAGGTAAAGTAGCAAAAACATCTGAAGCGGCTGTCCAGATTGCGGAACGGTTGGGATTCCCGGTCGCGATGAAAATTGTATCTCCCGACATCATACATAAATCGGATTTAGGTGGCGTCAAAATCGGCCTGGCTACACCGGACAGTGTCCGCGACACGTTCGATCTCATGATGATGAGGATCCAGCATCATTCGCCGGGAGCCGATCTTAAGGGGGTCCTGGTTGAGAAAATGGCTGAGAAAGGCCTTGAGGTAATCCTAGGCATGAACCGGGACCCGCAATTCGGTCCAATGCTTATGTTTGGACTTGGCGGGATTTTTGTCGAGGTGATGAAGGATGTAACCTTTCACCTTGCACCGATTACGCCTGATGAAGCCATGCAGATGCTTGAGGGAACGCGCTCATATGCATTATTAAAAGGTGCGAGGGGACAGTCGGGGGTGGACATGAACGCGATAGCCGGCGGCCTTCAGCGTATGAGCCAGCTTGTTACCGATTTCCCCCAAATTACAGAACTAGATATCAATCCCTTTATCGTCGGTCATGTTGGAAAAGAAGCCGTCGTGGTCGACGCCCGGATGTCTCTATCTGGAGTTGGTAAAAAATGAATAAGAAGAATCTCAGTTACGATCCGGACTGGAAAGAAAAATATTCGGAGATGATAGTTACCGCAGATGAGGCAGTCAGCAGGATCGGTCCCGGCCAGAGGATATTTATTGGAACCGGATGCGCACAACCACAGGAACTGGTCAAAGCCCTGGTAGACAGAGCGCCATATCTTGCGGATACCGAGATTGTTCATCTTCTTACTATCGGCGATGCACCCTATGCCCATAAAACACTTGCGGAGCAGTTCCGGGTCAACAGCTTCTTCATCTCTGATAATGTCCGTGATATTATCCAGGAAGGCCTGGGTGATTACACGCCAATTTTCCTTTCTGATATCCCCCGCCTTTTCAATTCCGGACAGCTCCCTCTCGATGTCGCGCTCATCCATGTTTCCCCTCCCGATGAGGACGGAATGTGTTCGTTTGGGATTTCAGTCGATATAGTTATGAGTGCCGCTGAGAATGCTTCCACCGTTATCGCGCAGGTTAACCCCCGGATGCCGAAAACCCTTGGAGACAGCTTTATAAATGTATACGATATTGACCTCCTTGTCGCGGTCGATACTCCTCTTCTTGAATCAATACCCCCGGAGCCTACCGAAGTTACCAGAAGCATCGGAGAATATGTCGCCGCACTAGTTGATGATGGCGCGACGGTTGAGCTTGGCATCGGCCGGATTCCCCAGTCGATACTGGAATTCCTTAAGGATAAAAAAGACCTCGGGATTCATACCGAGATGTTCACCGATGCCATTATCGACATGATTGAATCGGGTGCTGTAACCGGATCGAGAAAATCCGTCGACCAGGGTAAAATTGTTGCGAGTTTCTGCCTGGGCACAAAAAAAGTTTATGACTATATCGATAATAACCCGTTATTCTCATTCCACCCGACCGAATATGTCAACGATTCATATTTAATCGGGCAGCAGTATCATCAGGTTGCTATTAATGTTGCACTTGAGGTTGATCTTACAGGCCAGGTCTGTGCGGACTCGATTGGAGACAGATTCTACTCGGGAATCGGCGGCCAGGTCGACTTCAATCGCGGCGCAGCAAAGTCGCACGGCGGGAAGGCAATTATCGCGATGCCGTCAACGGCAAAATCCGACTCTATCTCAAGAATTGTTTCGACATTAAGCCCGGGTGCCGGTGTAGTAACAACCCGGGGAGACGTCCATTATGTAGTAACCGAATTGGGTGTTGCCTACCTCCATGGGAAAAGCGTGCAGGAACGCGCCCTGGCACTTATCAGTATTGCCCATCCGGACTTCCGGGAGCAGCTTCTGAGGGATGCCATTGAGATGAATTACGTCCGCAGGGAAATGGAAGCTGTTGAGGATAAAATTATTGTCGGCCCGAAGGGATTACGCGCGGCATATCTACTCGAAGATGGCACACAGGTATCATTCCGACCGATCCATCCTACGGATCAGGAGGGTATGCGGGACCTGTTCTATGCATTATCCCAGCAGACCGTTTATTACCGTTTCATGAGCCAGATGAAACAGATTCCGCAAAAGCAGATACAGGATTTCGTCTATATCGACCACCGCGACGAAGTTGTACTTGTTGGTACCCTGCCTGAAGCTCATGGGGATGAGATTATCGCTGTCGGAGGATATTACCTCGATCCACGCACCAACCGTGCCGAGGTTGCCTTTGTTGTCCGTGACGAATGGCAAAATCGCGGAATCGGCAAATTTATGCTGACACAGCTTACAAATATCGCTAAACGAAATGGTATCGCAGGCTTTATCGCTGAAACGCTCGAGGAAAATCGGGGTATGCAGGCGGTATTCAATCATAGCGGTTTGAAAGTCAGGAGCAGGCTCGAAAGTGGAGTTTACAGCTATGTATTGGATTTCTAAATATTTGTCTAATATCAAAGCTGGTCTCGATTTGCGGATACATGCCGATGAACGACTATAAGTAAGTCGCGGCTGTATCAGGCTCGCGCCTGAGGCGCTACTGCTACTGAGCAAAAAACCTGGCAATTTGAGAGAAATCTTCTCCCCTTATTTGAGGGGGATTTTTTTTACGTTTGAAGCTCTGTCGGGCGGATTGATGGGAGGAATAAGGAGGGGGTGGAAAGCTGGAATGATGGGTGGTTGTTCCCTTTTAAGAACCCATCGATTTGTGTTCCACTCAGAATACCTGGGTTTTACGACGCCATGGTTAATTCACACATTGACATATAAAACTTCCTTTGATACGATATATGAAACATAATAAAGGCTGGTAATAATACATTAATACCTGCAAATCAGGAGGTCACGTATATGAACAGGAAAGAGATGTATTTTATTAGTTGTTTAATTTTCCTCGCAACGGTTTTCCTGCTACTTGGTTGCTCATCGGGTAACAACCCGGTCGCGACACAGGCACAGATTCCCGATAATCAGATCGTTACAGGATCAAATACAAGCCAGGATACTCAACCTGAACGTGATCCCACATCGGAACGGTTCCTTCTTGACTACGGCTTAATTTATCTCAACACAGAAAATCAGGACAGGCCTGGTGTTGAAATTATCCCGTTACGTGCCGGATTTCTGCATCTGAACATTCTAAAAATCCTCGAAGTGATGCCGTGCACGAATTGTTTCAAGATCGTTGGGTTTGATTTCCCCGAACCGGGAGTGCTGGATGTCGATATCGAGATTACGCACCCGTTTTCAGACCTCGATCTATCCATTTTTGATGTCAGGGTAATCATGATGTTCCAGGGAAGCAAGACGTTTCCCGCTTCGGGACTGACGATGTCCGATCCTGATCTGGGGGATGGGTTTCTCAGGAATGCCGAGGGTTTAAGCACGCTTTTCAATGGGAATACTCCGGATGCGCCGACGGGTGACTTTTTCAAATACTTTCCGGGCAGGTTTTCAACACTGACTTTGCCGAATTCCAGCCTGAACGGGTATGTCTATTACACAACCGACGATCCAGCTAACACCCGAAATGCGTTTTATGCAGGGGATTCTGTCACGCGGACGCTTTCGATCAAGTTGCCGACATCCGAATTTATCCTCGGCTACGCGGTAGATGCTAACTGGGCGTTACCCCTTGATTCACCGGTTGATGATCCCATAGAGGATTTCGGACTGGACGCCAATTCTCCTGAGCCTTACAAAATTGAAATTACCGAAGACCCGATTGGTGATGGACTCACAAATGCCGGTGGTGAAACAGAGTTATTGATCGATGTTTACGATTGGCAGGGGAAGGAATCGCATTTCGAGCCGGTTATCGAGTGTTTCGAAATTTTCGAAGACACAATTACCGCGTCATGGTTAGATGACGGTCCGGGTTATGCAAGGTATTTGGTAACGATTTCGAACGAGAAACTGGCCGATGTGGGTGAGTACACATGCCTTGTTTCTGTCGAAGACAACGAAAACGCGACATCGCCCGACTGGATGGATCTGACTGCTTATCAGACATGTACAATAAATATCAGTGAATTTGTTCACCAGGACCCGGTTGCCGCAGCCACTGCTGATACAAATCCGCAGACTGTCTGTGAGAATATACACTTTGATGGAACCACGTCGCATGACCCGGATGGCGGCACCATCACAAAATACGAATGGTCATGGGACAACGGGCAGACATACGATCCCGCTGATGTCGGCAGTGAGATTGACCATGCGTGGGATACTCCGGGAACGTACAATGTCCAGCTTCGAGTTACAGACGATGAGGGTGCGCAGGATATACTTGACGCACCGCTTGAAATCCAGATCGTGAACGAATTACCAACTGCGGTTGTTGAGGTCACACCGGCTGATTATTTCGGGTATCCATATTTTTTCGATGGTTCGGGTTCTCATGACAATGACTGTGGCGATATGGAAATCGTTTCATGGGATTGGGATTTCAATAACGATGGATACGTGGATGCATCCGGGGTTGAAACGGAATTTACCTTTACGGAAGGGGGCGATCATGAGGTCCAATTGAAAGTCACTGATGATGAAGGCGAATCTGCATGGCTTGATGAACCGGTCAGCATTTACGTCGAGCCGAGATGGACGGATACCATAGGCGGCGCGGATGATGATTCCCCAAACGGCATAGATACTGATCCTGAAGGCAATGTGTATATCTGCGGTGAAATTTCAGGCACAGTTGATTTCGATCCCAGTGACTCTGTCTTCAATCTGGAAGCCAACGATGACGATGCCTTTGTGGCAAAATACGGACCGGAGGGTGAACTTTTATGGGCGTATTCCTGGGGATCTGATGGAGGGTGGTCAGAAAAGGGTGTGGATATCGAAGTGGATTATGATAATAACAAGGTCCTGGTGCTTGGCAAGTTCACCGATCAGGTTGATTTTGATCCTGTCGGAGAGGATATCCATGACTGGTGGGACGAGGGAGAGGTATACATTGCCGAGTATGATCTCGCGGGTAATTACCAACAGGTAATTATTTTTGGCGGCGTACACAACAATGGACGGCTCTGGCCATATGCGATGGATATCAGCGAAACTGGAAATTCAATGGTAATTTGCGGCTTATTCTCAGGTACCTGTGATTTCGACCCAGGGGAAACTGAGGAAAAAAGAAGCACTCCAACCAGTGCCAACCATGCATGGCTGCTGAAACTTGATAGTAATTATAATTTTGATTGGGTCAGTACATGGGGAACTGATGTTGTTTCTTCATACGTCAGGCCTAAAGACGTTTCAATTGGAATCGGGAATGTGATCTATTGCATCGGCTATAGCAACTATGAAATTGATCTTGATCCTGATCCTTTTGATGAATTATTATCTATCAAGCGTTTCCTGGTAATGTATGGGAGTACCGGCCAATTTGTTGACGGCTTTGGTAACTATGATCCCTGGATTCGGTCAGTCTGGGCCGATCCGGATTCTTATAACTTTTACATTGGTGGGAGTTATAGAATCAATGAAGATCTCGATCCCGGCGACGGTACATGGGAGTTAGAAACCATGGGACATTCAGATGCTTTCCTGTGTAAATTCTCAAGTACGCCCGTAAGCCTGGAATGGGTCCGACATTGGGGATCTTACCAGCATGATTCTGTTTGGCCCATTTCAGGAAATTCGGTAACCCAGATGGTTGCAGTCGGTGGCTATTTCGGTGATACAATCGATTTCGGAGAAGGCTTGGTGGACAATAATGGGGAAAAGGATGTATTTGTTAATGTATTTACCTTTAATGGGTACCACGTTCATGCGTATGCATTCGGTGGTACAGGTGATGATGAATGCTCAAAATTGGTCTGGAACGAGGATCTGGACTGGCTGCTGGGTACCGGGAAATATACCGGCACTGTGGATTTTGATCCCGGCCCCCTGGAGGATATCCAGGACGGATTTGGCGGTATCGATATCTGGATCACGAAGTTTTAAGACCAATTCCGTTAAGCGAAATTTGATTGTGCGTAATTTAATCTGGCGATAGATTTTACGAGATCGGGTTTTTCATGGCGCGAGCTAACGCCCATAACTAGCCTGTCCTGAACCTGAAAGAAAAGTAATTATTTCTCTTGCGGACCAGCAGATGTGGATTTAC
Organism: uncultured bacterium; assembly: GCA_965369865.1. Classification (GTDB taxonomy): domain Bacteria; phylum JAJVIF01; class JAJVIF01; order JAPKYR01; family JAPKYR01; genus JAPKYR01. The sequence continues at coordinate 17,581 of CBDURU010000046.1, forward strand.
GAGGACGGGGAAGTGCTGCACAGGTTCCTGGTGTCCACCGGTGTACCGGGACATCGCACCCCGACCGGAAACTACAGCGTCCGGAGCCAGGCGGCACGCGCGTATTCGAACAAGTATGAATGCTTCATGCCCAACTGGTCGGCTATCACCAGCGATGGATTGTACGGCATGCATTCGCTCTAGGGCACCAGCTACCTTCGCCACCTGGGATCGGTCGCAAGCCACGGATGTATCAGGCTCGCGCCTGAGAATGCGGAATGGCTTTATAACTGGGTCGAGATCGGCACGCCGGTCGATATCGTCGACGATTATACGGAACCACCGCAAGCCAAGGCGATCGAATACCGGATCGAAAGACGCTACTGCTTCTGATTAAAAAAACCTGGCAAAATGAGAGAAATCTTCTCCCCTTATTTGAGGGGGATTTTTTTTACGTTTGAAGCACCATCGGGTGGAGGGAGGGGAAGGGATAAGGATGGGAGATGAAGCTGGAACAAAAAGAAGTTGTACACTTATATTTCCCCCTTTTTAACAAAATTAATGCAAGGAATAATAAGTGATTGTTTGCATCTAAACCCAGGCTAATCCCCACCAGCATCCGGATTCCTTCTGAACCGATATCCAACTCCCCTGATTGTTTCGATGAACGCGCCGGTACTGCCGATTTTATCGCGCAGCCGGTTAATATGCGTGTCAACTGTTCGTGTTGTCACATCAACATCGATTCCCCAAACATCATTCAAGAGTGTTTCACGTGTCTGAACCCGACCCCTCCTTCTGTAAAATGTTTCAAGGAGTCTGAACTCGAGTACGGTCAGGTTAATTTTCGACTCGTTAACCCAGACCTTGTGACCCGGTACATCGATTTTCAGAGGGCCGAACTGGATCAGATCTTCTTTGGCTTCTTGTGGTTGACAGCGCATGAGCAGAGCCCTGATTCTGAGTAATAATTCCCTGATGCTGAACGGTTTGACAACATAGTCATCCGCACCGAGTTCAAATCCAACAACCCTGTCTACTTCCTCACCTTTTGCGGTAACCATAACGACAGGAATCATTCGTGTACTGTCATCAGATTTCAAATGTCTACAGATATCCAACCCGTTAGAGTCAGGGAGCATTAGGTCGAGGAGAATCAGGTCGGGGCCCGGTTTTGAATTGATTTCATTAAGTGCGGTTTCCCCATCGTAGGCTACTTTGACAAGATAGCCTTCATGCTCGAGGTTATACTCAATTGTCGCTGCTAGATCTTTTTCGTCCTCAACGATTAAAATTGTCTGGCTCATAAATATCATAGTAGGTTACAATTGGTTCAGGAATGTTACAAACATGTTACAATTTCATGGAAACGACCATGAAAATAATTCAAAGTTTTCATATAAAAAAACTGTATACGTATAACACAACACCCGGTAATTTTGTGGTCATCATACCTGATGTAATAAAAAACCCGGGAATTTGAAATCCCGGTTCTAAAACTGCATATGAACATTGGTAAGTTGCTATCATTGATTACCATACATGCGAGCCATTGCATACCACTTTATCCGCCCAGGTCTCCTCGACCATCTCCACAACGTTCGCTGGAATGGGCACATAGTCAAGGCTGAGCGCTGAGTCCTTGCCTTCTGAATAGCACCAGTCGAAAAACTCAAGCATTGCGCGAGCAATTTCCATGTCAGTTTGAGCGGCGTAAAGAAGAATGAATGAGGCCCCGACAATCGGCCATGCATTCTCACCGGGCTGGTCAACGAGGACCATATAATAACCCTCTGCGTTTTCCCAGTCGGCGTTTGCCGCGGCGTCGGCAAAATTATCAGCTGTCGGAACAATAAAATTTCCATCCTTGTTTTCAAGTTTGCAGTACGTCAGGTTACCCTGGAGGGCGTACGCATACTCGACGTAACCTATTGCACCATCGACCTGGATTACGTAATTGGCAACTCCCTCGTTTCCACGTCCACCGATACCTACGGGCCAGTCGAGAGACTTGCCAATACCAACTGCATCGGCCCACTCACCGGATACGGCAGACATGTAATTCGAGAAGATCCAGGTTGTACCCGAACCATCGGCCCTGTGAACGACCACAATAGCCTTGTCGGGAATATTCAATCCGGGATTTACTGAGGTGATCTCAGGATCATTCCAGCTCGTAATAGTACCGAGGAAAATTCCTGAAAGAGCATCCTCGGTTAGTTTTAGCTGTCCGGCTGCAATGCCTGGAACATTGATAACAGGAACTACACCGCCAATAATCATCGGAAACTGGACAAGTCCATACTCATCAAGCACATCGGATGTGAGTGGTTTATCCGATGCACCAAAATGCACCATGTTGGACTGGATAGCCGAAATTCCGGCACCTGAACCAACCGACTGGTAATTAAGTTTCATCCCTGTGACCTCTTCGTACTCGTAAGCCCAGAGAGAATAAATAGGATAAGGGAATGAAGCTCCGGCACCATCGACTGATACATGACTCCACACACCGGCCTGCGCGGCAACAGCGGTTACCAGAATTAATAATGCAACTGATGTTAACAGGAAATTAAATATCTTAGATTTCATCTTGATAAAATCCTCCTTGTTTTTTACACGGCTAAAATTTAACATAGCTTTGTTACATCCGTGTGTCCATCAGATAAATATCTGGTTACAAATGATGTTCAATCAACGAGGTGATTCAGTTCAGGAATTATGCTTGAGTGGTATCTGAAAATTCCCTGGTAACTTTACCGGACAAGTTTTGGCCTTAATAAATTATAAATTTTCTGCGGTTCATTTTGGACAGTCCATTATGGTCCTGTATTAAATTTGTTCTAAGTCATATTCTGTTTATCTACTATATAATTAAACCCTTTGTAACAGACAAGTTTCCGGTTTGTCACGACCATGCAATAATCGTGACCATTCCGAAAAAATAACCTGATAGAATCCTCCGCGTTTTCAGAGCAAATAACAAACTTATTCGGAGGATAAAAATGCTTCTTCGTGCACTAACATTTTCCATCTCAGTAATGATAATACTGGTCATACCAGCAATTGCGATGGCCGGATTCTCGGACGTGCCCCGCGGGCACTGGGCATACGATGCGATTGACTATCTGGAAAGCGAAGGACTGGTAACGGGATTCCCTGATGGAACCTTCAGGGGAGATAACAACCTGACCAGGTATGAGTTCGCGATTGTCATCAGCAGGCTGAATGTTCAGCTCATGGAAATGCTTGATGGCATTGATACGCCGGAACCGAGTATTGATGTTTTAGCGATTTTGGACATGCTCATTGATGAGTTCGAGCCCGATCTTGATAACCTTCGTGCTCTTATCGTTGATAACATAGGCAGAATCGAAGATGTTGAAGGATTTGTCGATGAAATGGGCAGCACAGTCGATGATCTCAACTCCCGGATTAATGATATGGATAACAGGTTTCATACTTTCGGAGATCTCCGCCTTAGATTTGAGGGCAAATATCCTGAAGATGGGCTTCAGACTCAACGACCCAGATTCCGCTTGAGGTGGGGCTTCACATCAAGCATTACCGATGAACTAACTTTCGGCGCACGGCTCGCTTCAGGTTCCGAGGGTGGTATAACATCTACCAACAGGACCATCGGTGATGCGTTCGGATACGACGAGATAACTATCGATCGTGCTTACCTGCAGTACAGCCCCGAAAGTGCTCCCGACTTCAGAGTCTGGGCGGGTAAATTCAGCCCAGCCTGGCACACAACAGTATTGAGTGCTGATTCAGATGTCATGTTCGAAGGCCTTGCACAGCACTATAATTACCAGAATTTCAACTTCTATCTCGCTGAACTGATTCCATCACAAGAAGGTTACTACCTTATTGCACAGGCAGGTGCCGATGATCTGATCATCGATGGATTCGACTTCTATGCCACATATCACTATTTCGACGACAACTGCTGGCATTGGATCAGGGATGCCATGGAGAACGGCGATCTGAAAAGCCGTTTCGATTTTAGCATCCTCGATGACCCGGATTCCTACAGTGCTCTTGAGCTTTACAGTAAGTTCGCAACTGATGTCAGTGAGATACCTGTCACACTTGAGGGCAGTTATTACAGGAATCTTGCTGATGCAGCACCAGGCATGGGTTCAGCTCTTAATCAGGCTGCATGGGCAAGACTAAGTGTTAATGGATCACCGCATGATGACGGCGAGTGGAGGCTGCGTATTGAATATGGTAAAGTCCAGCGAAATTCAGTTCTCAGCTGGCTTACCGATGCAGACCGCGGGTCCGGCGACCACGAGTGGTGGGGCGCGAACTGGACTTATCGACTAACGAAAAATACCGATCTGGGTATTACATGGCTGAGCGTCGACCGTTTATCGCGTTCTGATCACTATGATCTCTTCCAGGTTGATGTCGCCACCAAGTTCTGACCATCACAAAACTTGTATCACCTGAAGGAACCTGAACCTGAAAAAAAAGTTATCATTTCTCTTGCGGACCAGCAGATGTGGATTTACGAGGACGGCGAAGTGCTGCACAGGTTCCCGGTGTCCACCGGCGTACCGGGACATCGGACGCCAACCGGAAGCTACAGCGTCCGGAGCCAGGCGGCACGCGCTTACTCGAACAAGTATGAATGCTTCATGCCCAACTGGTCGGCTATCACCAGCGATGGATTGTACGGCATGCACGCGCTCGATGGCACGAGCTACATTCGCCACCTGGGATCGGTCGCGAGCCACGGCTGTATCAGGCTCGCACCTGAAAATGCCTTATGGCTTTATAACTGGGTGGATATCGGGACGCCGGTCGATATCGTTGACGATTATACGGAGCCGCCGGAAGTCAAAGCGATCGAATACAGGATCGAAAGACGCTACTGCTATTAAAAAAAGGTGGCAATTTGAGAGAAATTTTTCCCCTTTAATTGAGGGGGATTTTTTATTGTGGAGATACAACGGGTGGAGGGATGGGAGTTTCCAATGGCAGACAACGATTTCTTCTTTTATTGCAATATCTTTATGATGCCCTTCTAGGAATCATGAACTCAAGGCCTGTCATTTCAGAAGAGATTTCATCAATAAATTGTTGTGGCGCAGTCGCAATAAACTCTGAAAGCAACCAGTTGTATTTTCCCTCAAAATACTTGGCGAGTCTTTCGGGAGTATATCTAGAAAGCTCACTTAACCTATGCATCGCAGCAAAGGTTAGTGTAAGAGATTTTCTGTCTATCAGATCTGTTACGGGCCCACCTCTTTTAATATACCAGAGTCTTTGAGGACCGTAGATGAAATAGAGGTGTTGACGTAATCTTCTGTGATAATTAATGTATCTTATTAAGCTCCCGGCTTTATCCATCGGGTACCAATTAAACCTATTCCTAAATCTCACAATAAACTCGTCCGTAACTGATTCCTCTCTTTCAAAATCATTAGGAAGTACGTTTAATTTAGTCTTATTAGCATAATTTTCCGTTAATTCTGCACAAAACCATGCTTCGTGGGTAGTTGTAGAACCAATAATCATTGGATAGTTAATTGGAATAAATAGCTCAGAGACTGAGCTATATGATAGATCGAATGCTCTATGAATATAGGGCAAGTTATACAATATAGCTTTAAGTGTATACTTATTGTTATTAGCTGGCTCACCAAGATAAGTGCACAGAGCGCTAAGTATTCCTTTACGATAAAAAGTTACTTTTTCATTTGATAAAGATATCCGTTTCTTAAATGGCTCCCCGGAAACTCCATGCCTCTCACTGAAGGATATGCATTTAGCGCTCAACAAGGCTTTCACTGCATTTAAGAAGCAGTAATAAGCTGTTAATGGTGATGAGGTATTAGGCAGAGTCTTTGTTGCCTCAAAAAAACTCCTAGCCTGCTGCCAGAAGAATCTTGCATCTTCTTTATTTTCGCGCTTAAGCCATAAATCGACATAATCCCAGGTGTCGGTTACTAATACAGTCTTGGCACCAAAAAGAGGATCCATGCTAGCCTTGTGAATCGTAAGGTTCTTACCCTTATATCGGATTTCTTTGAATGCCATGCTTTATTACAGTCCTATTAACTCAAACCGGGTTCCGCCTCTGCTAACTCTCCAAAAAGGGGACCATTAAATCTCTTTACGGAAATAGGTTCCCGGATTACATATTCAATTTCAAATACCATATTACCCTAATTACCAGTTCTCAACAACCCGGATGCCGCCTTCATAACCTATCATGAGTTATGTAGGTGACCTTGCCCGGCACCCGGACACGTTCGGAAATAATTTTACTGGAGATCGGTCATAGGACAGCTGGAGAACGAACAGTTTACAACAGAACTAAAGCGATGCCCCGCGTCGGACAGACCGATGGAAAGTGAGGAATTCCTTAAGGCGATTGAAAGACGGAGGGCATTCGCGTCGTGCTGAAGTCAAGGGGCAGACGGAGGAAGGAAAAAAATGAGATATAAATCTAAAACAATAAGTCGTTGTTTCCTTTGATAATTTTGCTACCGACCGATATTCCCAAGCACATTTTCTTCATAGATAATGATAGGCAGGGCCTCATACCTACCAAACCCTTCTTGCACAGGTAAACCCATGCCTCCAACTTCAACAATATTGACATCCTGAACAACGGTCGCTTGAACTGGGCGGATGGGTAAGACTGTGAAAAATAAGTGAAGCCATATGCCAACAGCAATGAACACAAGGACTGTGAATGTTTTTTTATCGTTCATGTCAAACTCCTATTAGTTGATAGAAACCATTATAATACTTGCTTCCATATGCAACAAGACCAGCAACCCCTCGGCTTAGGACTAAGGGACTAACCACGTCGTGAGTTGTGGCGGGGGGGGGCGGCGCGGGCGGGGGCGGACGCTGTCCGGGCCTGGCGGGGGGGGCGGGGGGGGGGCTGGGGGCCAGGTGGAAGCGGTATCCTGCTTATCGGGATTCTGGGGTCGAGTGGTTGGGGGAAGTGCCTGAGGGGTG
>CBDURU010000047.1:0-24331 GCA_965369865.1 uncultured bacterium
TCGGCACTTGCTATCCGATAGCTGGAAGCTAACGGCACGTAGGGGAAATTCTTACATTAAACCATTTGAGGGAAATATTATTTTGGACAAGAGTGGTATTTTTTAATTCCTAAATCGTTCAGTGTCCGGTTATCACCCTAGCTCATCCAGAAGATACTTCACCGCATAGATCAACTGGTCGTCGATACCGTCGCGGATATGATTCAGGTCGTTCGGCACGCGTATGTCGGGCTGGACGCCGTTATTTTCGAGATTGGTCCCATCGAGCGCGTACCAGCCCTCGATCGGCAGACGTATCCCCGACCGTCCATCAATAAGCGTGTATGCCTCGGTTCCGATTACCGCTCCGACTGTCGCTTCGCCGATAATCGTTCCGAGTCCGAGCGTTCGGAAACCCGACGGGAAAATTTCCGAATCCGAAGAGCTGCGTTCGTTGATTAACAGGACTGTCGGTTTTCCCCACCGGTGCCCGGGTTGCTGCGATCTCTCCCCATCTCTTACCTCCGACCATCCGAACTGGGGTCTGGAGAGAATGTCGAGGAGGTATTCATGGATATTTCCACCAGGGTTCCATCGTATGTCGATTATCAGGGCATCTCTCTGGTAATTATCAGCCATCAATTCGCGCGCGAACCTCTCAAGGCTCCCACCACTCATCCACCGTATGTGAACGTATCCGATGCGGCCGTCGGAAATCTCATCCACCTTATCCCTGTTCTCCTCCACAAACGCCTCGTATGTGGCGGTCGACCAGCTCGGGTAAATATCCGAACCGCCCATTGGAATAAGTGTTACCTCGCGCGAATCGGTGCCATCCTGGTCCGATGCTACCGTTAAGACAGTCGATCGGGAACTCCGATCATCGAGGAACGCCCAGTAATTATTCGATGGAGATACGTCGCTATCGTTAATCGCCAAAACCCATTCCCCTGCATCGATCCGTGAATCATCATAATCGGCAGGCCCGCGCGGGAGCACATAATCAACCTGCAAGCCGGGACCTGTCGTGTGCGGATCGAACTCAAGTCCAAGACGCGCCGTATTTGTGCCGATTCCCTCGTTCGATGTCCTTGTCCAGGCATTCAGGTGCGACGCGTCCAGCTCTCCGAACATCATTTTCATAAGGTATACGTATTCTTCCCCGACAACGGCTTCCTCGACAAGCGGTGCATAAAAATTCACAATTTCCTGCCAGTCGTACCCATGCATTTCCTCATCGTAAAAGTGAGAAGCCAGAAGCCTACCCGCCTCGTACACCATCTGCCTTCGTTCAGCGATTAAATCAACCGTCAGGCGTCCGAATGTAGGAACCTGGATTGTCATGCCGCCTGCTTTATCCCAGTAATAAACGTTTCTTCCGGAGTGGTATAAAACGCCTGAGCCATCGGGAAGCCAGGTGATTTCTTTACATCGACCGGGAAGGGCCGCGATCTGGGTCGGGGTACCGCCATCAGCCGGAATTTGCCACAATGCCCAATTACCAATCGGGTTCGATTCAAAAACAAACGTTTTTCCATCGGGCGAAAGTACCGCCAGCTCCCCGCTTCCCTGGATATGAGTTATCTGCCGGACGCGTTCATCTATCCGGTTGAAATCGATAACAACTTCCGGTTCTTCCGGTTCTTCTGTTTCTTCTTCATCGTCAGGCTCTTCAGATGTTTCATCACCATTACCTTCAGCATCATTTTCCTCTTCTATATCCTCTTCATCGGAGAGAAGAATAAAATCGGAACTTGGCGGAGGCGTACGTTGAAGATCGATAGTATGAAGGGTCCCGCCCTCTCGCCACCATCCGAAATTTTCAAGTCCGATCGTGGAGTTACGATGGCTCAGAAAATAAATACGATTACCATCTGGAGTCCAGCCGCCTAATGAATCCATATCGTGATGGCGGGTAATATTTACCGGCTGTCCGCTTCCATCGGATGGCACGATAAAAATTTCTCCATACCAGCTTTGTTCCATTCCTGTGTATGAAATCCATTTTCCATCAGGCGACCACTCGTACGGGGCTATATACGGCTGGAGTACAAAAAGGTCGGTGGCAATTACATTTCGATCCCCGGTTTCGAGATCGAGTACCGCGAGCTGATCGTTTACCTGGTAAAAAGCGAGTCTGGAGCCATCGGGTGAATATTTCGCGGCCACCTCATCCTTTGGGGTTTCGGTAAGGCGGGTCCAATCGAAAGTTCTCAAATCGATTTCATAAAGCTCAAAATTTCCATCCCGGTCGCTTGAGAGAACAACACGGTCGCCATCGGGATGCCATGTTACATATTGCTCGCGCGATGGTGTTTCGGTTACCCGTACAGCCTCCCAGTATCGGTCGTCGCCCAGAGGTGTCGGGGCTTCGGGATCGTGAATCGGTATTATATAAAGTTCCCCTCTCACGATAACGGCGAGGTTGGTCCCTAATTGGCTCAACTCCATCTCTGTAACATTTCCATTTATATCCAAGCGTATTTCCTGGGAATGTTTGGGTTCACTGTTGAGGTCGAGATCGAGGGATTGAGGCTGTCCGAATTCACCTGTTGGAGCATCGTATTCCATTATTTGAATTCTGAAATCCTGGACAAAACAGAGGTCCCCCGAATAAGAAACCGACAGAAACATCACAGGGCGGTCCGTGAAATCCGTCAGCCTGATCGGATCGATCCCGGACCATGGTTTCACCCACACATTTTCTGAGTTTAGCTCGCGGTCGGACACGAAATAAATATTGTCTCCAGAAACACAGGGCCAGTTATCGTTTCCGTCATAGTCATTAAGGACCCACTGCATGTCGTTACCCTCGGTGGTCATGGAGTACAGGTCCGTGTCGCCTGAGCCGTTGTAGTGGCGGCGGGTCCAGTCGATAATCCCACGCGACACGATAATCATCGCGCCATTCGGATAATAACTCGCGGTGAAATTCCTGTGAGTGTCGTTTGTAATTGGATATTCAAGCCCGCCTTCAGTATCCACTTCGTACAGGTCATACGAAAAGAGGTCGCGTGCGCTCCTGAAAAGAATGCGCGAACCATCGGGATGTACATCCTGGACAAAATCTGCCACGAAATTCCATGTGTGGCGTTCGGGTTCCCCACCGGATAACGGAATTGAATAAACGTCGTCGTTGCCATCGCGGTTCGATGAAAAAGCAAGTTTGTCGGACGATGGAAACCATGCGGGATGATGATCGTAGGCTACATGGTCGGTGACACGGGTGCATTCTCCAGAATCGACATCGGCTGTCCAGATATCTCCCGACCATGAAAAAGCGACCATTGTTCCATCAGGGGAGATACGCGCATCGAACAGACCGAATCGGCCATCATCGAGTGCGTTCGCGGATGGCGTAATCATCAGGAATATTCCGGTGACTAATAGAATTACGAGTGTTGAGCAGGAATTTCGAGACATGTTGGCTCCTTCCAAGCGAAGACCGATCTGTAAAACAGGAAGTGGTAAGTATACTCAATTTGTGGGCCTTACACCGTAGAACAGCACGGCAGCGCGTCTTGATTTAAAAAATTTGACGCACTGCCGTGCTGTTCTACGGTTTGTATTTTAATTAATTATGGTTAACCCGGTTGCTGCATCACCATTCCTTGAGGACATTTCCTTCGGGCTTCATGCCGACAACGAATCGACATTCTCTGTGTTATCATCCGAAAAACGAAGGTTTTCTAGAGCGTCGACATTATTACCTCCTATTCATCTAATTATACTTTTAAGGTAAATATGAGTAGTTGAAGTCAACCTTCCAGATAGGATAGATTTTTGAATCCAGCCACTTTAAGGGTCTCCAATGCATCCCTTTTATCCCGAAAATGACGGTCTAATGCCCACTTCTGTATCAATCTGGCTTTTGTACGCCTAAGGCTAGCGAGGTCCTTATTTCTCTGCTCCTTCCTAATAACTTCCTTTCCAGTATTATAACCACCTTTCCCCAAAAAGAATGTAATAACTGTAGCAACGATGAACCAGTAAAAATATTGAGCTTTACCCTCGTCACTGCAATCTGCGACAAAAACTGCTATCAGTAGCCCAAGGCTAATTAAAAGGAAGAACCCAAATATAACCCATAACACGCACCCTTTTACTCTAAACATTCCCTCACTTAGGCAACCCCAATTCTCGTGCTTTTTCATGGTGTTTATATCATCATCAGGCAAAGAATTCGCATTTAACTCTTCCTTGAAAAATATCTTTCGCCTACTTAGTAATGCATAGTTTGTATTAATAGTATCCATATAAACCATAATATTACATAGTTCCTGCAAATGTTTATTAAACAGATCCGCACCGTCTGGTGTTATATGCATGTTGTGCAAGTTAATCAGTAATTCCAAATTCAAACCTGGTTGAATGCATTCATTATATAAAGTTTTGTCTGAGACAACGACTGGGAAACTTGCGTATGTCTTAAGAATCTCTACTAATTTCTCAGCTGCTAATTTCCAGGGTCTTGATATCCCTGGTTCCCCTCCTCCATATTCAGGGAGGTTTTTTTTAAAATTATCTAATATGGATATTAAATTCAACAATTCCTGAGCTTGTGCAGAATCGTAGTGCGGTATCTGATTTTGTGGTGTGATTTTGGAATGACAATTAGAGCAACTCGATTCGGGTGAATCTAAATAATTTCCACATTCAGGACAATTCATATCTACCTCTGGTCTTTTTTGACCATGTTCCTCAGCGAAAGAGAAGATTTAGAATTATCTCACAGCAAATGCAAGGATTTCAATAGAAAGAAAGTCATCTCCATAAATGTTTACGTCTGGTATAGTGCAACAATGGACGAACTAATCGCAGAGTACGGCATTTCTGCCATGCTTGATTCAGTTTTCGAGTGTGAATGCTCATGTGGTGAAGTTTATTCCCTCGAACCCGATAGTGTTTGCACATGCGAATGTGGTGAAAGAGTCGTCTCACCGCTCGTCGCTAACAACATGATCTGATTCCCAAACAATCCAGCACATTCTATCCGCATTTTTTAAGTCGACAATAATATTGCCTTTGCCAAGAGGATAAGTCGGGTTTTTTACCTTATGCCATGCCGGGTAAATCACAGTCGGGTTGCTATCTGGACACTTTATCTCGTTCCGGAATTTAACCGCGAGTGCACCCGCATTTTTTTTGCCGGCATACGGGATTCGATATAACCCATGTGAGAGTATAACCGGAGGGTCTGATCCCTCTTCTAAATCCTCTAGCCGTTCGAGAGTGACACCTATCGCGTCGGGATTTTTATCGCAGACAATAAAACGCCTTCCAAGTTTCCTCGCAGCAAGAGCGGTTGTCCCGCTTCCGGAAAATATGTCGCATACGATTTGATTTTCATCGGATAGCGCACTGACAATTCTTTCAAGAAGTTTCAACGGCTTCTGTGTCGGGTATGCCGATCGCTCATTTGACATCGGGTTGACTATCGGAATATCCCATACATCATCGACCGGCGTTCCATCGGGGTGCGGCATATATTTCTTCCCTTTTTTCGACACTATCCCGCCTTTCGCGTAGCCCGAAGTTTCCTTGTACGGTTCACGCACGGCATCTATATTGAAAATCCGTTTCGGGCCTTTTGAATACCACAAAAGGACATCGTGTTTTTTTGAAAAACGTTTTTTGCTTCGACCCCCGCCTGTGTAATGCCAGATAATTTCGTTTTCAAGCCTGTCCGCTCCGAAATTTTTATCGCACCAGATTCTTACATGATGAATAGCCCTGTTATCAAGGTGGATTATCAAGTTGCCATGGTCGGAAAGGATCCGCCAGAGTCCTTTTAATCTTGGAGCAAGCCATTCAACAAATTCCCCAGGATCGGTCCAGGAATCATCGTAACCGTCGGGACCCTCATCTCCTTTGGTGCTTTCCCGCCTGGATCCTGTGGCAAACGGCGGATCGATATAAACCAGATCGACTATTCCGTCATGGATGACGTTCAGGAGATCAAGATTATCGGCAAGGATGAGGTGATCGGTTGATTTAAGGTAATCACGATTAAAAATCATACCGCCAATGCTCCCCCATCGCTGCCATGGAAGGATGTGTGCCTGAGAATTTGATTCTACAGGGAGCTGGGGCAGGAATAGTGTGTCGTCTGCAGATGCCATAGGATCGTATCGTGGATTGATTATACAAAATCAGGATACAAAGTGGGGAGAAAAGGGGCGGGATTATCCTGTTGACTTGGAGGTGGGGTAGGTCCGAAAAAGAATTCGGAGTAGTTAAGATATGTACAAAAATCAACAGGTCACTGTCCCCTTGCCATATTTTAAAATGTCGAAATATAAATATGCATCTGTATAAACGGATCGAAATAGGGTAAAATTAGCTATTGTCCCACCAGGGATAGGAGGATGTAATGCCCACAAGCACTTTAAGGCCGTTTACGCAGATCCTGATTTTGTTTTTTTTCGTAATGCTTATTTTCGGATGCTCATCCGGGGGAAATAACAGTTCCCCGATCCTTCCAGATGAGACACAGTCCACGACTGAAATTACGGGAAGCACTGCCGTTTCAGGCGAGAATAACCACTTCTGCCTTTTATACAACATGATTTATTTCGATGTAACCGATCCGGATGATCCACAATACGAGATAGTCCCTGTCCGAGGAAACTCGATACATTTGAATATTTTAAAATTCCTGGAGACCGGACCATGCGCCAACTGCTTCCATATCGAAGCTTTGACTAGCCCCCAGCCCGGAGTTCTTGATTTCAATATACGTATTATACATCCGTTTACAGACCTCAATTTATCGATTTTCGATGTGCGCGGGATCATAATGTTTAATGGGAGCCATGTTTTCCCTGAGTCAGGATTGACGATATCCGACCCCGCGATGGGCGACGGCGGTCTTCTGAATGCAGATGGTTACACAGCCCTTTATAACGGATCGACAATGGGAATGGCGGGACCTTTGTTCACGTACTACCCAGGAAAAAAGTCAACACCTGTTATACCAAATGCTGATTTAAACGGGTTTAAAAGGTACAGAGATCAATTCACAAGAAACTTATTAATGGCTGGATGGCAGGCTATAGAATCATACTCATTGAGAATGCCCGCAGCGGGTCAGTTCGCCCTTGGTTACGCAGTCGATGCATCGTGGGCAATGCCGATAAACCAGCCCGTTGAAGAACCGGAAACTGATTTTGGGCCTGACGCGAATTGTACCGAAGCCTGGAAGATTAAAGTGACTGATTATTATCCAGGTCTTACATCGGAGGGAGGTACAACGACACTCAAGATTTATGTTTACGACTGGCAGGGTTATGATGATGCTCATCCTGTGATTGTTGAATGCCCTGACCTTTTCGATGGGGAGATTCAGGCACAATTGATAAAGGGTGGACCCAACTCTTCGCATTACGAAGTAACGATAGAAAACACCAATCTGGCTGGTGAGGGTGAACATCTGGTCCTTATTAGAAAAGAAGCGGCTGAGAACGATCCGGTGTCGGAACCCTGGCTTGATTTAACTGCATATCAGGTTGCCAAAATTAAGGTAAACGTGGATTTTGGTACACCTGTTGACGTGACACCACCCTGGCTCAATATGAATCCGAATGAAATATGTGTGGATGGCAACTATGCTTACATGGCCTGTGGTTTTAACGGCTTGCATATTGTCGATATCTCTGATCCTGTAAATCCCGTTTGGGTTAACCGTGTCGATACGCATGGCGATGCCGTGGGAGTCGCGTTAGCGGGAGGTTATGCATACGTCCCAAATCTTGAACATTATGGCCCTTCTAATGATGATTTTTCAGTAATCGATATTGAACCTGTAGAATCCGCCCACATAGTTAATACAGTGCATGCCCTGGAAAGATCCAACCATGTCTCAATTTCAGGGGAATATGCATATGTCTCAGGCAGTAGCAGATTTAGCATTGTGGATATCACTGATCCTGTATTTCCGACCGTTATTAAAACTATTAAACTCAACAATGGCCTCTTCAACTACAATAGTTTTGGAAAAATTACAGCCTCGGGAGGTTACGCATATGTCGGATTGATTCATTTTGCTGGTGATGTAGGAGGTGGGGGTAGCACTTCTTATTCTTTTGCGATATATGATATTGATCCTCCGGGATCGGCTTATAAAGTTAAATCATTCCAAATTGGTGGTTTTCCTAGAGATATCGTGGTGTCGGGAGGCTACGCGTACATCTCGTGTCGTGACCTTGCGATAATTGATATCGACCCGCCCGAATCGGCATACTTGTACAGCTATGCTTCATTAACTGACAGGACCACAGCGCTGGGGTTATCCGGAAACTATGCATACGTTACTGATTCGAAATCAGGACTTGAAATATTCGATATCGAACAACCGGATTCGCCATATTTAGTCAATACAATCGATACACCCGGTAAAGCCGAAGATGTCAGTATATCAGGAGATTACGCATTCATCGCGGACGAGGGATCGGGACTACAGATAATTGATATCGGACAGGTGGGATCTTCTTATATTGTCAGTTCAGTCGAAATGCTGGTTGATGCCTATGGAGTCGATGTTTCAGAAGGTTACGCGTACGTTGCGGGTGAGAATTTTCAAATAATCAATATCGAACAACCGGAATTGGCCTACATTGTCAATACAATCGAAACAATTAGTGATGTCGATGAAGTGAAGGTCGCAGGAGGTTACGCGTACGTTGCGGGTGAGAATTTTCAGATAATCGATATTGATCCTCCGGAATCTGCATATATTGTCAATACATTAGATATAAATGCACGTCAGATTGCTATCGCGGAAGGTTATGCATATGTCGTACGTTACGATTTAGAGATAATCGATATTGATCCTCCGGAATCGGCTTATATTGTCAATTCAGTCGATATGCCCTTGCTTACTTATGGAGTCGCGGTAGCCGGAGGATATGCATACGTCACGGCTCGAGATTCATATGACGATCCTAATGGAGAATTTACGATAATCGATGTTGAACCACCGGAATCGGCTTATATTGTCAATTCAGTAACTACCCTTGACGAATGGGTCTATGGGGTCGCGGTAGCGGGAGATTATGCTTACGTCGCGTCTCGTGAATCAGATAATAATAATCATAGAGAAATTAAGATAATCGACATCGAACCTCCGGAATCTGCTTTCATTTACAACACGATAGGGACTGGTGATTGGACCTTGGGAATCAAGGAATATGGCGGTTACGTATACGCCATAAACGGTGAAGAAGGAATTCGGGTGATCGATGTCGACCCACCTGAATCACCTTACTATGTTTCTTCAATCGAGACAACTGACTTTACCAACGATATTGCCGTTTCTGGAGGTTACGCATATATCGCTGATGAAAACGGTGGCTTACGAATAATCCAACTCTTTTAATTCAGTTTGTTTCTGGGGACGATATGCATGTATAATTTTGTCCCGGAGGTGTGATCATGTTCCAGAGAGTATTGTACGCAATCTTCCTCGGTTTTCTTATCTGTATGTTTGTGGTCTGGGCTATGGCCGCGTGGTTCCCCACACCTGAATGGCGCGATGAATACCCGGGTGTCGAGCGGCGTGAAGAACTACCAAGACCCCCCTCATCGGCTGAACTGAATTACCTCGGAGAGGGGGAGGCGGAAATAAGGATGCAGGAGTATGAAGCCGATCGTGCGGCGTACCGGGAGTGGGATGCAACCCACGAAGATATGGAGAGGGAATTCGATAAAAAGATTGAAGCACAGGCTATACCCGTTGCGTTAATCTCCATGTTAATCGCGGTTATAGTTACTTCTGCAGGACTGCTTTACTCAAGCAAGCTTAAGGTGGTCGCGGAGGGCATGCTTCTGGGGGGAATATTCACTCTTCTGTACAGCATAGGATGGTGCTTCGTGTTCGCTCCGACGATAGCGGTTCTGGCTGTCGGAATTGGATTGGTTTTCACAGTGATCATGGGCTACTTCAAGTATGTCCGGAATCCAGCCGATACGAATTAATCCGGGAGCGATTAACACCCGCGATCCGAGTCGGGATAGATCGTATTCGAAGAGGCTGGTCGGGGACGGGAGATTCGGATTCTCGGAATCATGCTCCCAAAGCAGGCGCGCTAACCGGGCTGCGCCACTACTACCATTTTACAGCGGACCATGCCGTACCACGAAAAAGTCGTAGCCGGAACCAGAATTCAGAGTGGTTTCATTTAAACCGCATTCGCCAAATGTTAGTTTTCCCCTGAAAGTCCCAGTAATTACATATGAGTCGTCAGATAAAATAGCGATATCGTACGCTGTTTCACTGTGGTCGCCAGCGTAGCGGACTGCAGCAGTAAGTAATCCATTGGTGTCATAAGCTGCTACAAATATGTCACTGTATTCCAACGCAATCAAGGTAGTCTCGTTCGACTCCCCTACGCCAAAAACAATGTAATCATAAAAATCACCGGTAATAATTATTGAATCATTAGACAGGGTCGAGATTCCACGGCATTGATCATCCTCATCCCCTCCTGCACGCTTTGCCCATGTGAGTGAGCTATCCTGGTTAAACCGTGCAAGGAATATATCAGAGTTTTGATAACCACCGAAATTATCCAATATAGTCTCGTTAGGTTCACCAGCCCCGAAAATAGTCGAATAATAATATCTTCCCGATACAACAAAAGAATCATCGGATAGCCCCGTAATTTCCTCTGCCACTTCAACGTTAGCGCCACCTGTACGTTGCGCCCACACAAGCTGACTGTTTGGGTTGTATCGTGCTAAAAAGATATCAGTCGATCCATCAATTGCCGACAGTGTAGTTTCATTGGATTCGCCTTCTCCGAAGGTGGTAGATCCTTCAAAATTCCCGGCAACAACAAATGAGTCATCTGAAAGTTCTGAGATACAATAACCAGCCCCATATGAACCTCCAATAGCCTGTATTGCCCAGATAAGTTCTGCATTAGATGTATATCGTGCAATGAACATCTGGGTATGATCTGAGGTTAGCGTGGTTTCATTCTGGTCACCTTCACCGAATGTAGCTGTTATGCGGAATCTCCCGGATATAATAATTGAATCATCCTGAAGCACAGTAATACTGTAGCACTCATCAGTGCTCGTGCCACCAGCTCTTTCAGCCCATGCAAGAGATCCATCGGAGTTGTACCGTGCCAGAAACATATCTTTAGATCCTACTGAAGTCAGGATAGTTTCATTGGGCTCCCCGTTTCCCATTGTTATTGAGGAGCGGAAAAACCCGCATACGACAACCGAACCGTCAGAAAGTGAGGAAACTCCGGTTATATCGTGACTCTTTTTTGAAAGTGTACCTGTTGCCCAGGCAAGTGATCCATCCGGGAAGTACTGTGCGATGAACTGATCAGCCCAATAATCCGAGATTACTGTAGTCTCATTTGCTTCGCCTGCGCCAAATGTAACTGTATCAGACAATTTGCCGGTTATGACTATGGAATCATCCTGTAACGATGTAATACGATGTCCCCCATCATAAGCGTAACCACCCACATGTTTTGCCCACATGAGATTGTCATATTCCGGTGGGGAGCATTCAACATTTACTGCTTCTAACCAATATGCGCTTAATGCACCAAAGTTTTGATCTTCCTCATTAGACTTCGCGGTCACAAGCATTGGGTATATGCCGGGTGATTCACCAAACACGTTAACGATAGAACCTGTAAATTCCCATGTTTCAGTTCCTGTTTGTGTGGAGTAATCCAGATTAATCTTCCCTGAGAATAACTCAGGGCACTCAATTGTCACAGCGCCGACAGTCTCGATTCCCTGGTGGTCGCTTACTTCAACGGTTACGTTTGCACTACTGCCAGGTTGATTGGCGAGTACTTCATTCATTTGGAACTTCAGCTCGTATGGTTCAAGGCAGTTTGCTTCAGGTGGGAAATCATTGAGGGGATCCACGACTTCATCAATTGGGATCCAGGAGATATCTATTGCATATCCAAATTCCATGGGTAACGATTGATACTGGATTTTAATGGTCCTGGAATCCGTAGAACCAGCCTCGAACATACGCCTGGGATTATCCACCCCATATGCGACGAATGGATTTAAAGTCCCATCCAGATCATCATCACCCAGGGCAAATTTCCCGCTTTGATATGTAAACAGTACCCCCTCAGGTCCCCACGGCCATCCATAGAACTTCTCCGGACTGAAAAGTGAAGTGTAACCATCAGGGGAAATTAAGACAGGATTAGTACCATCAAATGAAACATCCAGGTTGGGCTGCGAGAAATCCGTGTCTCCTTCGGTGATAAAAATTCCACGTAGATCGAATCCTGTCGTCTCCAGCACGTCTGGATAAGGATGTATTACCCCAAGATCGCACTGGAATATATTGTCGGGCAGGAAGGCCGGATTGGTAACCGTCAGGCAATCGCTGCAAGGTGTTGTTTCAAGGAGCATTACGATGTTGAGGTGCATCGAAATATCCCGGTTGGGAATTATCTCGACTCCTTGTTCCGGTGAAATTATCCTGACATCCCAGATTCCAAGGACCCCGCGATTTGAATTTGTTTTACCTTCAAACACATCCACAGGGCAGATATTAGGGGATATAGGCCTGTTGACTTCAGTACAACCTGCCAAACAGACTAAAATAATCGTGATAATGAAAACTGGTGTTATTCGCATAGACACATCCTCCGGAAATCTTATGCACGCATGCTTGCTTTCCGGTCCTAGCACACGAACAATACTCACATTGTACCTTAGTATACCACAGTTTGATTTATACAGGACTGTTTACGTTGTTGATCACAGCATGCACTTGTTGGTTATAGTATTTTGACAGGGAGAGTAAATTATAATCTGGCTAACAATAATTAAATGGAAAGAAGTACTGGTCGGGGAGGAGAGATTCGAACTCTCGGCCTCCTGCTCCCAAAGCAGGCGCGCTAACCGGGCTGCGCCACTCCCCGACACGCGAAAGTATACTCTACATACATTCTTTCAACAATACACCTGAAAAATTAAGTCCTTGTTAGAGCACGCGTCGCCCGCATACTGTTATAATATCCTCTACACACTATGTCAGATGCCATCCATATCAAACCTGCCGTACGGGTGCGGGGTCTTGCTGTGCTCCAGGGCGACAAATCCATCAGCCATCGAGCGCTGATTTTCGCCTCGCTTGCCGACGGGATATCGCGGATTGAAAACCTGGCAACCAGTGATGACGTAAACGCGACAATCCGTGTTTTGAGGACGCTGGGAATTGAAATAACACTCGCTCCCGATGGTGAAAACGCTTCGATCGAAGGACGCGGCGGGATATTCGATCAACCATCCATGCCTTTAGACTGTGGAAATTCGGCGACAACAATGAGCCTGATGGCTGGAGTTCTTGCCTCACAGCCGTTTGAATCAATTCTTACCGGCGATGAATCGCTGTCTGCACGTCCGATGAATTACATCGCCGAACCGTTAAGGAAATTTGGCGCGGTAGTCGAGACATCCGAAAATGGCCGTCCGCCTTTGAAAATAACAGGCGGGAAACTTACGGGAGTTCTTTACAAACCGAAAATTGCCTCCGCACAGATAAAATCGACCGTATTACTCGCAGGCCTGTTCGCCACCGGATCGACTATTTTTCACGAATCTCTTCAAACCCGGGATCATACCGAGCGGCTTATCAGTCATCTCTGCGAGAAAGGCGTGATTGATATCGACCGAGTTGAAAAAACTATCACTGTCAGGAAAATGCAGTCGCCGATCGAACCGTTCGATATTGTCATCCCGGGCGATCCATCATCGGCGGCCTACCCGATCGCCCTTGCCACGCTCCTTCCCGAAAGCTCATTGACGGTACCGTTCGTGGGATTAAATGCCGGGCGAATCGGCTTCTTCAGGCAGTTGCAGGCTATGGGCGCGCACCTCGTGATGTCCCGCGATCCCCACAGCGGGAAAGCGACCGGGGGAGAACCGGTTGGTGAGATTACAGTTCATTCGGCACGGCTTAAAAATGTACCGATCGACCCTGCGCGAATTCCGGCGATCATCGATGAAATCCCGTTACTCGCGGTTGTGTCCTGTCACTCGGACAGGAATTGGGAAATATCAGGCGCCGCGCGTCTGAGGGAAAAAGAAACCGATAGAATCAAAACCACTGTCCAGATGCTTGAATTCATGGGAGCGAAAGTTGAAGAAACGGAGGACGGCTTGAAAGGCGGGGGCGGGCAGAATTTCAAGGGTGGGGATATACCCTGTATTTTCGATCACAGGATCGCGATGTCGGCGGCGATTGCGGGATGGTGCTCCGTATCCCCAACAGCAATCAACTGCCCGGAATGTATCCGGATCAGTTTCCCTAAATTTTTCGATTTAATGCAGAACCTGGTGGAATACCAGTAGAAAACCTGGCGCGTATCCCGGTTTTATACTGATCCTGGTTACAACAAGTGATTTGGTATAAAAACTCCCCACCATTCAGAGAATATCTCCATCGGGATCCTTGACAACCCTAAAAAAAAATGGTATGGGAATGTTAACTTTAGGAGCGTTATCATAAAGAGTAGGAGGATATAAGAGTGTGCAACAAACCTTCAAGTATTTTTATTAAGGTATTATTCGTATTGGCAATTGCCTTTCTTACGCTATTTCCAACTCAGGCGAAGGCGACAGATTGCTGCGAGTATGCTGGGTATTGCGAGGTAATCACATTCAACGTGATCATTTGCAGCGGAGATGAGCCTCCATGCTTGGCATATTGTGTAAGCAAAGTTAGGACATATGCTTATGTCCGGAACGAGCCACCTTGCGATGACAATTGGATACTCTACCAGGAAGGCTGGAATAATTGCGTTGAAGCCGATCCCGAATGCCCTTGCGACCCACGATGGCTTCCCCCTTCCTATTGGAGAATTGATATTTGGTGTCATCAGTATCCCTTTTAAGTACGTAAGAGTAATAAAACAAATGAACCTTCAAAAGGAGGCGCATGCAAACATGAGTCCTTATTTCAAATTAATACTAACCTCAGTAATGGTCCTGGGAATGTTTTTTCCACAGACAACCCAGGCGGACACTCCATCTGAATCCGTGTCTACCATGACCCGCATCAGTTACAACCTTCAGATGGTGACAGCGGGAATTGATTTTTTCTGTAAGGAGAACAGCAGGTTGCCAATGTCGGCTTCTGAACTTATGGATTCCGGGTTCATTCCGGCAGGTTTGGAAAATGCTGTGACTGGTCTACCAATAATGCTGGATGCGACGCCCGTTGAACCCGGGGGATTGACAGTAACATGCTTTGATAGCTCATCCATGATTGTTTCAATTGGACATCGGGACGGCAGTGTAAAAGATTTCGATATTGACAGCTCCATATATTCATCGCTTGACTGGTTAGAAAAACCTGATCGGACAATGGTTCTTTACACGGAGTGGGCGGAGATCGCATTGCAGAAGTACCTCATGGAGTACGGCGAAGTTCCCTCAAGCGTCGACGATCTGATCGATGCGAGATACTGGCCATTCGAGGGTCAGTTGAACCCATTCACCGGGGACCCTTTGAATTTGTACGGGGATTCCGATGGCGATCTGTCCTGGGAATTCTATCCTGATTATGTCAGAGTGGGCGTGTATCTCAGCGGCAATATTGTAACAATGGCACAGGTTCCAATTGAGACGTTGTCACAGTGACGATACTCTCTCATTAATTCATTCTTATTTAATAATTGAAACTTGGCTCTGTTTTGTAACATCGGAGCTTTTTTTATGCGGATATGATGTAATATACGTCGACAAGCACGTTCGACCCGGAGATTATCGAGGCGTGCGGGATGGAGATGTCTCACTTTGCTTGTCAACGGCACCCGAATTGTTGTTATTTGTGATTATCGTCGACAAGCACGTTCGACCCGGAGATTTTCGAGGTTTGCGGGATGGAGATGTCTCACTCAGCGTGTCGACGCCACGCGATTTTTGTTATTTGTGATTATCGTCGACAAGCACGTTCGACACGGAGATTTTTCGAGGCTTGCGGGATTTAGATGTCTCACTCAGCGTGTCGACGCCACGCGGTTAGGACGCGGGGAAGTATCGGTCTCACTTTGCATGTCGACGCCACGTGGTTAGGGTTGTTATTTGTAATTTACGTCGACAAGTTAAATAAAAATTGATTGGATATATTTGGAATTTAGGGGGACACCTGCTTTTCGACGAGCGAAAAGAGGTGTCCCCTTACACGTGTCCCCGATATTACACCGATGGAGGCGGGCGAATAGAGGTGTCCCCTATGTATTGATTCACGTCGGTT
The DNA here is from genome assembly GCA_965369865.1 of uncultured bacterium. GTDB lineage: Bacteria > JAJVIF01 > JAJVIF01 > JAPKYR01 > JAPKYR01 > JAPKYR01. The sequence continues at coordinate 16,241 of CBDURU010000047.1, forward strand.
TTTTTATTTTAATGTCTAAAACACGCCGTTGGGTTATAATACGTGTCCCTCTGTCAGCTTACAGAGGGACAGGACAAGCAAAATGGAAATTCCCGAAATAATCGATCTGATGAGCGATACGGTCACAAGGCCCACTCCCGAGATGCGGGAGGCGATGGCGACATGCGAGGTCGGGGATGATGTTTTTAACAGCGATCCGACAGTAAATGAACTTCAAAATCTGACTGCCGAGATGACAGGCGCCGAAGCCGCGTTGTGGTGCCCAACCGGGACGATGGCGAACCAGGTGGCGATTCTGACTCACACGCATCCCGGACAGGAAGTAATCTCATCCAGGTGGTCGCATATTGTCATGTACGAGCTTGGCGGGATCGCCTGGAACTCGCTATGCCAGCTTGCAACGGTCCCCGATGAAAACGGCTGGCCGGATCCGGACGATGTTAGGGAACATTTCAAGGAGGAAAGCGAGCACACGCCGGGTACCGGGCTACTATGCCTCGAAAATACTCATAACCGTCGGGGCGGCCGGATAATGCCCCTTGACATCCTGGCTGAAAATTCAAAACTGGCGCATGAGAAGAACATTCCTGTACATCTGGACGGGGCTCGAATCTGGAACGCTTCTATCGAGTCCGGGATTCCGGTGCCTGAATACTTCTCGAAGGTCGATTCGATGATGTTCTGCCTGTCGAAAGGCCTTGCGAGTCCCGCTGGAAGCATGCTGGTGGGTAAAAAGGATTTTATCGTAAGGGCCAGGCGCAATCGTAAACATTTCGGCGGAGGAATGAGACAGGTTGGCGTCCTGGCATCGTGCGGGATAATCAGCCTTACACATATGATCGACAGGCTGGCCGATGACCATCGCGCCGCAAAGAAATTATCGGAAGCGGTTCTTGACTCCGGTTCGCTGGATATCGATCTCGATACCGTGGAAACCAACATCGCAATTTTTACACTTCCCGAGAATTGCTCCGGGAACGCGACTGATTTCGCTGAAGCTGCCGGGGACGCGGGACTTCTGGTGACATACATGGGCGACCGGCTGGTGCGGATGGTAACGCATTGCGATTTCGATCCATCATGGATTCCAGCCGTAGTTGAGAGAACCAGGGTAGCGGTTGAGGTAATTTCGTAGTATCCCGGCGTGAAAAGCGGACATTTGTTTGTTTTAGCCGGCGCTTATGACTTAAAATCACCATAATTACTTTACGTAAAGAGTTGAAGAGGGTAATATTCCATTTCATGATAGTCCGATTGCAGGGGTACTTTCGACGGTGATACCTGGGCCGGAGACAGGCAAACATTACTATTGAATCAGCTATAGTAAAGTTACTTAATGACGCCACGGAAACGTAGAAAACGAACCAAAGAACAGCCGACCGCCCCATTAATCAGTGAGGGTAAGAAAGAACAATATTTTTTTCTACCCCTGACGATGATATTAACTGCGGTGGCTTACGGTTTAACCTTGTGCCCCACGGTGTATGTCGGCGATTCCGGCGAACTATCCGCGGCCGCTTATTTTCTCGGAATTCCACATGCACCCGGTTATCCCCTTTACTGCCTTCTCGGATGGATATTCTCTCACCTGCCCTTCGAGGGTGACGTAGCGTTTAAAATGAATGTCATGAGTGCGGTTTTCGCATGGTGCACGGTGCTGGTCCTTTACCTGATTATTTACCATTTTACCAGGACCCCCTACCTGAGTTTCTCAATAAGCCTTGCCTATGCTTTCAGCCCGGTTTTCTGGTCGCAGGCAGTGGTCGCGGAAGTATACTCGCTGAACACTTTCCTGACAGCACTTTCCCTTTATTTTCTATGCCGCTGGCTTGAGAAACGCTCTGATTACTGGATCTATTTCGCGTTTATTACGATGGGGCTGGCTGTAGCAAATCACCAGTTATCTATCCTGCTCTTGCCCACCGCACTCTACCTGTTCTGGCTATTCAGGAGTGAGATGAATAAACCGGTTCGGTTCTGGGTAACTATCGGGCTCCTTTATTGTATCGGTCTCCTCTTCTACCTCTACCTCCCCATACGTGCGGCGGCCGATCCACCAGTTAACTGGGGCGATCCGGATACTTTCGGGAAGTTCTTTGAAACTGTCTTAAAACCAGCGGGATCGCAGACAGACCATGGTTCACGCTGGGGCCATTTCCTGCATGCATTAAATCTCTGGATCATCCAGTTCAGCCCGGTTATCTGGATAAACGAAACCAGAATTCCAATCCCTGTTATCTGGCTGTTCGGACTCTGGGGGATTTACAAGGGAATATCAACCAGGTGGCGGATGGCAAGGGTATTCATATTCTTCATGCTGCTGAACCTGGGCGTCATCCTCTTCCTCTCACAGCCGACAAAACAGGAACTCCTTATAGTCGGGGTTTATTACCTTCCTGTTTTCTTTGTTTTCGCGGTATTTATGTCGACCGGAATCCGAGAATGGCTCCTGCAGTATCTACAGGCGTTCAAGGACCACAAACGCCCGATCCTGTACGGACTTGTTATCCTGATTATTGTTTTAATACCCGAATACCAGTTTATACAGAACCGTCCCGAGGCTGACCGGTCGCACGACTTTTATGCCAGAGATTACGCAACCAACCTTCTCGAATCCTGTCCCCCGGACTCAATTCTCATAGTGAACTGGGACGACATTTTTACACTGTGGTATCTCCAGAAAGTCGAAGGCATGAGGGAGGATGTTATTCCCGTACTTGCGGAACTTCCCACTGAACCCGGCGGACACTACTGGGGAGCGTGGTATTTCGACGAGCTGGAGGAAAAACATCCGGAAATTTTTGAGGGTACCGGATTCAGGTCGGAGATGTTCATCACAACGGAGGATGCTGTTGGATCATTCGTGACTGCAAATTTAAACAACGGCCGGGATGTGAATTTCTCATTTTACGGAGTCAGCCTGAATTTTGAATTATTCGATTTTAAACTCCATCCGGTTGGCGGTGTTTATCGCGCGAGCTATGAAAATTATACGATTGCCGATCTGATAATCGCCCAGCAGGCCTGGGAGATGGCGCTGGATGAATTCCGAAACATATACGATTACAAGTATTACAGGATCGAGGAAGAGGATTTCATTATTTACAGGATCTCTGATAACCTGCTTAAAACCGGTCAACTGGCAATAAGCCTTGGAGACCGCGCCAAGGCCATCTGGTTTCTGGAACAATCCGTACAGGTCAACAATCTGAATATGCTGGCAATTAAGCTCCTGGCGGATTTTCGATTTCAGGATGGTAATTATCCTGCGGCACGGGATCTCTGGCTCATGGCACGCGATCTGGATCCCCTCAATCCGGATGCTCATATGGCTCTAGCCCGGCTGCACCTGGAAATTGGAGAGCCGGAGCTTGCACGGCAATCGCTTGAGGCAGTTCTCTCGCTCGATCCAAATAACCCCGAAGCACGTGTTCTGCTCCAGTTAATTGAATCCGGTGAAGCCGATTCCCAATAAATCAGCCGGTTTATCAAATTCTCATCCTAAAATTTCATATTGGCTTTTCATATCACAGAATTAATGCTAATATATTCACGCATTTGGTGGATATGACGTTGGAGATTTCAAGGCAAAAGGAACGTTAATAATCCACCCGTCAACGGTTAACGATCCAACTGGATTCCGATTCCTGTAGTTAACAGAAAAATTAAGCCTGATTTACCCAAGATGGACAACCGGGTGAAACAGGGAACTGAGTTGTTTCGCAAGACGCACCTCAATTGCTCTCGTATCCCTGGATTGCCGGTTTCAAGGACCGGGAAATAGTTTAAAATTTGAGTATCCCGGTCCGATCATACTCCCTGGCCTGTAAAGACAGTGTCGGATTAAAACCAGGGAGACATGATCTCCGGTTGTGATTTGTAAATAAGTCGGGCTTTAAATTTAACTTGCAGGATCGGGGGAACCCCCCGAATGGCGGTTATGCAAAATTAACCGGCTGGTGAAATTCCAGCCGGTTCTTTTAATTTTCCGATTTATAAGGGTGCATGGTATATTGATCTATATATAGGAACTTGCATTTCCAGAGATCATCCAACTTCGTGAGGATAAGGCATGATACACAAAATTACCGACTCGATCATTGTGCTCATAATTGTGCTGATAATTTTTGTCGGCGCTAACCAGGCATGTAAACATAACGGTGGACCGAAAAATCCCTTACTGGATAACTCACCGGTGCCTGTCATAAATATTCTTGGCAGTATTGAAGGCCCCACTCCCCACACAGTTGAACTGGACGGTTCGAACTCATACAGTCCCGATGGTGGTCCGGTTACATTTTCATGGCTATTCTCTGATGGGGAAATATCGACCGACCCAACAGTTGAGCACGAATTTACTTCGAGCGGCAGACATTCTGTAATCCTGGCTATTACTAACAGGATGGGAATTACCAGTTATTCCGACCCAATTGTATTTTACGCATATGGACTTGCGAATTCACCATGGCCGAAATTCGCGCACGACCAGCACAACTCAGGGATCTCGGAAAATCCAGGTCCGATGATGGACATGGAAAATGCCGATTCCGGAGGTGCTTTTCCAAGGTACTGGCGCGGTGGAATTCAGAACGATACAGTTACCTCTGTTTGCATAGGCTATGATGGGATGGTCGTTTACACGCAGGGCGAATGGCTCAGGGCACGAACTCCATACGGTGGCGGGTTGTGGGATGTCGAATTTGAATCAAAGATAAAAGCCTGGCCTGCGATCCTGCATGATGGGAGTATTGTTTTCGGGACTGACCAGAGTTGGGTTTACAGGGTCAATCCAGACGGCACAAATATCTGGAGCACCAATGCAAACCAGATAATTAATGAAGAAGTGATACTTGACTCGGCAGTAAATGTCGGTCACGACGGCACAATATACATAGGGGGTCTTCTAAGGGATCACTATCCCTGGGACACAAAAGGCCGGTTGTTTGCATTAACCTTGGACGGTGAAATTCGGTGGGTGAAAGAAACTTCAACCTTTCCAGATTTTAGACTTGTCCCTGTTATTGGAATAGATCAAAATATTATTATTAATGGCCTGGGGTTCAACATTTACACTCCGGCTGGATTACACATAACCAGCTTCAGCACTGAAGATTCTCACTTCAGTCTTTACCAATTCAAACCTGCTTGTGTTACTCCTGACGGTCCCATAATTTTCAGCCATCATGAACTACCGGTGTTTTCCTCATCAGGCGAATTCCTGCGTTTCTTGGTAGATTCGGACAGATTGCGCGGTGAAGGTGTAAAAGGTCAGCCTGGACGTTATCAGGCGCCTGTTGTTGATTCATCAGGCGCCAACCTGGTCTGGGAGAGTTATTTAAAAGGCGCAACACTTGTGTCAAGCTTTAACCCCATGGATTTTTCAAGGATCACATCCCCACCAGCTTATTCTAATTTACCGCAAGTTCAGTTTGGACACTCTACTGTGGGTGCTGTTGCAGATTCCGAGGGAAGGATTTATATAGCATACCAGGGAATTCGGGCATTCAGCCCAATAGAGCAATATTCTAGTGCACCTTTTTCACGAAGGTACAGCCTATGGTCATACTCAAGGCCAGCACCGACAATGTCTGCACCTGCAATCGGTGAAGACGGCTGGCTTTATGTCGGATGTGGAGAAGACATACTGGCGATTGGCGACTGAAACAGAAAGTATATTGATCGGATACGGGAACCAGGAATTCCATCTCTCCTTGAGGAACCAGACCCTTTCCATGTATAATTCACATTGTCGCTTGTCGACAGTGTTTTGTTATGCCTAACGGTCTTCCCATACTCGCCAGGGTCAACAGCCCCGATGATTTAAAAAACCTCTCAATGCCCGAATTGAAAGGACTGTGTCGCGACCTCAGGGAAACAATTATCCATACCGTCTCCCAGACCGGCGGGCATCTCGCGAGCAACCTTGGCGCGGTCGAGATCACCGTGGCGCTCCATACGGTATTCGATTCACCGAGAGACAGGATCGTCTGGGATGTCGGGCACCAGTCATACCCACATAAAATCCTTACCGGGCGAAAAGACCGTTTTCACACGATCCGATGTTTCAAAGGGCTTTCCGGTTTCCCGAATCCGAAGGAAAGCGACCATGACACATATGTGGTCGGCCACGCGTCGACCAGCCTGGCGGCTGCCATGGGAATGGCGAAGGCGCGGGATTTCGCGGGGGAAGATTACAACGTGATCGCTGTAATCGGCGATGGCGCCATGACCGGCGGAATCGCGTTTGAGGCGATCAATAACGCCAGTATTATGCCATCGAACCTGATCATAGTTCTCAATGACAACGAGATGTCGATCAGCCCGAACGTAGGCGGTGTACGCGAGCACCTGTCGTACCTCCGTACGGTGCCGACCATGCGGAATATCAAGGCCGGGACACTGAAAGCATTACGCCGTATTCCCTGGATAGGCCCGAAAATCGCGAAAAGTATCGATGCGGTCAGCGAGAGCCTTTTCTATTTTGTGACTCCTTCACGCACCGGTGTCATGTTCGAGGAATTCGGATTCACATACCTAGGTCCATTCGACGGTCATAATCTGAAAGTTGTGATAGATGTACTGAAATCCGCGAAAAACTGGACCGAACCGGGTCCGATCCTCATCCATCTCCTGACAGTTAAAGGGAAGGGATTCCATCCTGCCGAAGGCTCACCGACAAGTTTCCATGGAGTCGGCGCGTTCGATCCCGAGCTAGCCATGAAAGAAAAACTCCCCAGAAAGGGAGCTAAGCCCAAACGACCAAGCTACACGGATATTTTCGCGGACGCCCTTCTTGAACTCGCGGTGACAGACGAGAAAATTATCGCTATCACCGCTGCAATGGCTGAGGGCACCGGGCTCGATAAGTTCAGGGACAGAATACCGGAGCGATTTTTCGATGTCGGGATCGCCGAGCAATTCGCGGTCACATTCGCGGGCGGTCTCGCGATCCAGGGGATGAAACCTGTAGTCGCGATATATTCGACCTTTCTCCAGCGCGCGTTCGATCAATGCATTCACGATATCGGTATCCAGAACCTCCCGGTCACTTTCGCGCTCGACCGGGGAGGCCTTGTCGGTGCGGATGGCGCAACGCATCACGGGGTTTTCGACCTGTCTTATCTCAGAATGATCCCTAATTTTGTCGTTATGGCTCCGAAAGATGAATCGGAACTTCGCGACATGCTCTATACCGCGATCGAGCACGACGGTCCGATTGCGTTCCGATATCCGAGGGGAACCGGGATCGGGGTCGAATTGAAGAAGGGATTCCAGCCAGTACCAATCGGCAAAGCTGAACTTATTCGTGAAGGAAACGACATCACCCTGATCGGTATCGGCAACATGGTTGGAATCTGTGAGAGCGCCGCTTCCAAACTTGCCGAAGCCGGGATCGATGCCGCGGTGATCAACGCCCGTTTCGTGAAGCCGCTGGATGCCGCATTGATCTGTCAATGGGCCGGAATAACCGGACGAATTGTCACTGTCGAAGATAACAATGTCATGGGGGGATTCGGAAGCGCGGTACTTGAATTACTTGATGAAATGGACCTCCTTAAGGGCTCCGGCGAAAAGCAGGATAAGGAAACTCCCCCGGTTGAAATCCGGCGGATCGGACTTCCCGACGAATTTATCGAGCATGGCACCCAGCAGGAACTGTGGGACAAGCATGGAATCAATGTCGATACTGTTTATGAAACCGCGCGAAGTATGGTAGGAAAGGTCAGGCTGAGCCTTATTGACAGCAAGCAACGCTCAGAAGATTCTGAAATCGATATTCACCTGAAAAAACACCACCAGGATAATTGAACTGGCTAAGACCAATCCCGTTAAATAAAGATTAAGAAGAATTTCAAGGCGCGCGGGTGTAACTGTCTCACTCAGCGTGTCGACGCCACGCATTTAAGACCAATCCCACTAGATAAAAATTGATTCGTATCAGACCCTCCTAAAACCCGCCTTCGCTGACGCTCAGGCCGATTTTACGAGGGGCCACCATAAGAACTCCGGAAATAAAGTTATTAAAAAAATATCTGTCAGACCCTCCTAAAACCCGCCTTCGCTGACGCTCAGGCCGATTTTACGAGGGGC
>CBDURU010000048.1:0-24184 GCA_965369865.1 uncultured bacterium
CGGCTCCAACTAATTCGGCTCCAACTAATTCGGCTCCAACTAATTCGGCTCCAACTAATTCGGCTCCAACAATTAATGAAGGCCTGATAACGAAAGCCTTTGATGATTATTCTGATAATTGGGAAGCTACCGTCATTTACGCGTGTGGCCCGATCCCAATGCTGAAGGCGGTTTCAGAACGTGCTGAGAAACTCGGCATTGAATGTTATGTCAGCCTTGAAAATAAACTCGCCTGCGGACTTGGTGCGTGCCTCGGATGCAGCATCCCCATCCGTGAATCCGATGGAACCGTTCACTACGAACGTGTTTGCACCGAAGGCCCGGTATTCGATTCGTCAAGGATCGCCTTCGATCTGATGTGAGTAACCGTTGTCCCTGGTTTTGTGGTGTTTGCCTTGTTGTTTCCTCCTTATTTTCGATATTTTCAGGAACCCGACGCGCGATTGATCAGTGATGATCACCCATTAACTCCGTTCGGCTTACGCCGAACTTCGCGTATGGGCGGCACCCTGACAAGCAGCCATATACAATCGACTACTGACTTGCCCCGGCATTGACCCCGCCGCGGCGGGTTAGGCAGACTCCCCGCCTTACACATCAGCTTCCGCCATCACTTCTGATTACATTTGAAGCTATGGCGGATGTCAAGCCGTGAAACTTCCCGCCTACGCTTCCGCCTTCGCTTCTCGCTACGCTCGAAGCTATGGCGGATGTTCCACCCGCCGGGCAGAAGGAGGCGTAATGGGTTACTAGCGCTCAGCTTCAAGAGCTGGAAATCACGCGCCGGATTCCGTTGGAGGGTATTCCCTGCAGTGGGATCAGAATGCCCATCCAGTGTGAATATAGCATAAAGATGGGATATTGTCAAGAGGGGGCAAGGGAAAAAGGGGGGTTTTTTCTGGGGGGGGGGAGGTGAATGATCTTATCGTGACGATTTTCAAATCTACAGTAGCCGGTATGCCATAGCTTCAGCGAAGGCTTGTGGACAATGGTACTCGATTGGGATTGGAGAGTGGAGGGATTTACTGAACTACTTACTACATTATATAAACGCTTCACTGGCGATTACGTCAACGACAACTGGCTCTACTTTCCGCTTCTTTGCTTCTTGTTGTTCTACAAATAAAGTTTGCTGGCTTAGAAGCAGATTTCCCATATGTTCGACTTTCTCCTCTGGACTACCGACGATGTTCTTTATCTTCCGTAATTCCCGTTTTTCTTTTGGTGTTAGTGTTGTGCCTGTGAGTTTTTCCCGGAGTTCCCCGATTTTCTTCTTATGCTCTCCCTTGACTTTCCTTGCGAGTGTATTTAGGAGTTTCAGGGTTTGCCTGATGAGTGGATCTGCACTTGTGGCATGCATCTGGGTTACTCTTTCCTGAGCGTCCTCTTTAAATTCCTTTTCAAGCTTCTGGACATTGGCATTAAAGCCAGCAGGAAGTTTCAATCGCTGCTCGGTTGGATCGCATTTCAACTTCTGGAGAATTTCAATTAAGTCGCGTGAGACAACCTTTCCTTCCTGATCAGCAAGATATAGAGCGGCGTATTCTTTCGCACGGAAGAACCCGACGATTTCGTTTTTCACTCCCGATCGGGCTGAACGCATTTTATCCGGCAAACTTTCAATCTTCTCATACAGTTTTGGATCGTTCTTCCGTAAATCCCGCATTTCTTTAACCAGGTTAGAGAATGAAACGTCTCCTTCCTCATCAGGCATATCCGGGAAATCTCCGGCATAAATCTGTTTAAACATCTCGATATCCGACAGCGTTTCTTCAGTGCTGAGATATTTCTCACCCAGACCGATATGTTTGTGAATATCGCTAAATCGTTTCTGAAGTCTCTCCTCTAACCGTAATTTCGATTCCAGTTTGCGTTCCGGAAAGAAGTTTATCGTGTGAATCTCCTCATGCTCCGTGGAAATACGGTCGACACGACCCACCCTCTGAATTAGTCGAACCGGGTTCCAGTGCAGATCGTAGTTAATGACGATATTGCCATCCTGCAGGTTTACACCTTCAGCCAGGACATCTGTGGTTACCAGTATCTGAATTTCATCCTTTCCCTTAAATTTAGCTCGATTTGCTTTAGGTGCGAATCGTTGAAGTTGCGCAAGTGCATTCTTAGTGCTTCCAGATACAAAGTCAGCCTGGTCGAAATTGTAACTGATGTGTTCACCCAGGTATTCAGCAGTAGTCGAGAATTGTGTAAAGATTAAAACCTTGTTTCCCTTAAGGGGCTTATCAGATAACCTTTTAAGCAGCGTCTGGAGCTTAGCATCCTGCTCCGGTTTCAAATCCTTCACAAGCTCAAATACCTGGAAGAAAACCCCTCTGTCTTTATCAATATCCTCAATCAATCGCTCGACTTCAAATTTTTCTGTAGGATAGCGTTCACTCGCTGAACTCAGGACTTCCTCAAGCCTTTCGCTATCCCCCGTTGTCCGATATCGTTTCAACTCTTCGGCAAGTAGCCCAGCGGGAATTACACCTTTTTGCAGGTGTGTAAGATAAAGCTCGTGAATCTCCTTTTGGTCTTTTGCAGATCTTCTGAAAGCTGCAACACTACTTTCGAGCCGTTTGAACAGGATTGTCCGAATTAACGCGACAAGGTTTTTACCAGCCGTTTTTAGTTGAGCCAGATCAGGTTCATCACGAAATTCTGGCTTCACGTAATTAAAGAGATCGTACCTGGCGTATCGAATCTTCTTGAGAAGTTTTTCGATCCGGTCATATATGCCTGGATAAACATCATCAATCGAGTAATCAACCCTGACAGGAGCCTTCCTCTTTGGAAACTTCAGCTTCCCGGTTTTCATATCCTCATCATAATATTTCTCGATATGCCTTCGAGTTCGCCTGACGAGAATATGCTCCAGTAAATCGGGAAGTTTCTTCTCACCCTTTTCAACAGCTTTGAAATAGTCCCGCAGGTTAGGCGGATCGACAGGAATCACCATTGAGTCAGTCGGATGGAATAGCCGAATCTGGTTCAGAACATCCTTTGCTTCAGTGTTGTAGGGCGTGGCGGTGAGAAGTATTACTTTCTTGTTATGGCAGATTTCTTCAAGTGCCTGATAACTTTTCGTATTTGTATGCCTAAAATGATGCGACTCATCGACCAAGATCACCGGGCGGTTCATCAGCCGTTCATTATTGACGATATCCAGTATCTTTCCTCTGGATTCGACTCTGACAGGGAGGTCGTAGAGATCACAGATATCCTCCCACATCGGTTTCAGAACAGGTGGACAGATTATAAGTGCCTTATCGCCTGTCCTGGCGTAATGATCGGCGAGTAATGCCGCGCCCATGTATGTTTTACCGAGACCGACCACATCAGCCAGAATTACACCGTGATATTCATTCAGAATCGATCTTGCCTGGACAACCGCGTCCTTCTGGAAATTGAAAAGTTCCGGGACAGCTTCCCCTTTCGGTTTGTAGACCTTTTCATCTTCATCCAATCTGTCTTTTACCAGTTCGTAAACGACCTTGAGATAAAGCTCGTAAGGCGTAGGCTCGTTGATTGCCCAGGAACTTTCAAGAACGTGCATTAGTGATTTATCAAATTCCTCTGAGTCATCCCAGAGGTTGTCGAACCATTCCGAAAGTTTCTCGTGGTTTTCATTACCAGGGACAACGACGTTCAATTCTGTGTTAGAACTGATCCCGGATAGAGACAGGTTACTTGAGCCGATAATCGCCGAGCCGCGCTCATACCGTCCTTCCGGATAATCGACAATGTACGCCTTTGCGTGAAGAACACCTTTCGTGTAAACCCGAACCTTAATTTTGTTTTCTTTCAGAAGCCTTACCAGATGCTTGATATAATCCTCATCATCATCGGTTTGTGGCAGACGAGCCGCGAGTGATGCGACTTTCTTCTCTTCCTCTTTAACCCTGTCCTTTTTCTCCTGCGGGGTCAAGTATTTAAGGGGTTCCAGCTTACTTGCGGCGGCTTCCTCACTTCCCGATCCGAGCGTGAGGGCTTCGATTGTGTCCTTATTCGATGTAGACCCGATAAGGAGACGAAGCTCACCGACTTCGGCCAGGTGATCCTTAATTGCCTTGAATCCTGACAGGAAGAAATAACCGACGGCGAATTTCGCGCATTCGGCGTTATCGAGAAGCGTCCCGATATGATCGGACAGCTTTTGTTCCTGGTTGTCGATTATGTCATGTGGCATGGTTTTATCGTATCCCAGACAAATAATTCCAGCAATCCCGAAATAACGAGTCAGTCAGAGATTGACAGAAGTAGTTCCATGTGGTACATATAAGTAGCGGATGTTGGCAAAGCCGATGATCCGCTTTTTCTATTTAGGTTTAAATTTCCACACCTCAAAGCCGATTGGTTTATTAGTCTTAAAGACCCTTGCCAGTGACTTTCTCCCAAGTTTCCTTGCCAGATACTTAGCGAGTCGTTCTTTCATTTTGCCTGACTTTGTGCTGTTTTTCTTCCCTTTACGCTTAATGTGAAAATTAACACATCCGGTAAGAACATCGATTGCCTGAATAAGGATGCTTGCATGCGATTCCAGCATTGTCGCATTTATGACTGATGTTAGTTTACTCACTTCAGTTTCAAATCGTTTCGGGCTTTTCTTGGGCCTTAAGAAATAATCGGCTATTACAATACATTCCTTTCCCCTCATTTTATTCCGTAAAACCAGTTTTGTGTATGCGATGTGCGCGTCCCAGGTGCTCTTAAAATACTTGCTCACATCGATCTTCGGGTCTGATTTATCGAGTGTAAAAATAACTACCCTGGCTGAGCTTGATAGAACTTGATCTATCAACTGCTCATAGTACGTGACGGTTTGGTAGGTTATCTTGTTGAATTTGAATTCAAATGCCTGCCCCCGCTTCATATTGATGCTTCGTCTTGTCGTTGCTTTAAGCTGAGACAGGGATTCAACCAGATCCGATGTGTTTTCAATAAACAGAAATCCCAATGCGAATAGTTTCTGATCCGGATCATTTTCCAGAACACCTGATTCATCCATGAAGCAAAACATCGGCGTTGGCATAAGTCTATACTCTCCACCCGACCTGGCGGGCGATTTTTTTGATCTGTTTGATGAACTTATCCTTGTCTCGACCTTTTGCTTTGATCTCCTTATCTGTCGTGTATGCCCAGCGGTAGACCATCTCGACCGAGCCGAATCCGCGTCCAAGGAGCCGAGCGTATTTTACAGTATTTCTCTTCGTTGGGGCATCGTTCAGCACGAGAGCAAGTTCAGCATCGCTCCAGGATTTGCCTTTGTTAGGAGTTGGCCAACCTTTATCCTTGGCAATCAGAACAAGAGCTTCATCAATCTCTGAGTAAATCTCATCGAAGGTAAGACTTGAATACCCTTGTTCAATGACTTCCATCAGTTTTTTTCTAAAATCGGTTCGTTTCATTGCTTTCTCATTAATTTAAAAATGGTTCTATAAACTCTTTAAGCTTTTGTGTCCCTTCGATTATAGCAGCCACTTTAGGAATCTGCAGCAAGCCATTCCAAAGGCTTGCTAAGATGGATTTATTGACCTCTGGTTTTTGTATCTGACTTCTAATGCTGTCAACGTCGGAAATTGCAGAGATTTTTTCTTCTTCATTCAAATCCGGAGATTCGTATATCTTGTCTCGCAAAGCTTGAAGTTCGCTGGTGAGATCAATATAGCCAGTGTTGACAATGTTATTGTCGCCGATAACTGTTAAATTATTTGATCCAGTAATATTGAATTGATTCCCAGTAATATTGCGTTGATAAGCTGATGCTCCCTCAAATTTGTCAATACCTTCTGCTGATATTTTATAAGTAATTTTTGCTGGATACTTTTCTGCACCGGCATAAGAACGAATTTCCTCATCCTTAACAACCCAACCCTTTTGAATCAAGTAGTCCAGGTTTGATATCACCTCTTCTCGTGAGAAACCTAATTCCTTCATGGCTTTCCGGAGGTCCTTAATTCCTATCCCCACTTTTTTTATACTAGTAGGGCTTTGATGGATTGCGAGTAAATGTTTCATGATCGCATTTCTGACCTTGTCATCCTTGTTTGTCATCGCACACTCCTTGCCTTGTTAAGCCTGTCTCCAACCAGTTTTTTAACAGCTTGATATACTTCATTTCTTTCTGTCTTTGTTAGATCAAGGAAATCAAAGATAATTTTATCTAGGTTTAATCTGGTTGACTTTTGGAGCTCTTTAGGAATATCAAAAACCGTTTCCTTTGCGAATTCTAAAAATTCAGTTTTTAAATCATCACTGGAAAGATTTTTCGTGATTAGGAATAGCTCAATATCTTTACCACTAAATTTTAATCCTCCATCACCAAGATTTGTAAGCCCAAGGATTTCCCTTTGTAAAATTCCAAACGTTGAATTGAGAACCCCTGCGATCATTAAACTATCAGCATCATTCAATGGGGAAATCCTGTAAAACTCTTTGCCAACTACACCATCTGGATTGTAAGCCACTAAATGACGATTACCAAGAGTGCGAGGATACAAGATAGGTGCCGTTTGTCTTGAATTTCCTTTTGCATTGACTCCATATTTACGGACTACAGGATCATCCTGCACTAGAAGCACTTGTTGAAGCTCTTTAACAGTTTTTACAAAATTCATATTCCGAAATTTGGAACCAGTATTATTATCATGCACGTATCCAATGACTTTTGAGATTTTCCCTAATGAAATTAGTTTATCATTGCAAGTCTCACAGATACTCCAATAGATTTCAGGTGCTCTCAGATACTTACCTCCCCATTTGTTACCGGAATATGTGCCATCGAAATGCTTTGTTACAGATAAACCCAACTCATTATTTTTATAATTTTTCACCCCTGCCTTATAAAGTGAAGCCTGTGCCATCGCGACTACCCTTGCCTGGGGTTTCCCGTCCTCCGAGCTTGAGATTGTCTCGCGTTTCAAAACATCCTCAGACTTTATCAGCACGCCGGATGTCGTGACAGCTTCAAACGGTTGCTTAAACATAACGAACCGTGCTATGTGATCATGAGTATCTTTTGTATTTGTGGACAACCCTAGAACGGCGATAATGGTGTTCACATTGGCACGTTTGAAGCTTCGTTTAACCTCGTTGTCGTATATCGCGTAAACCTTCCCGTGCTTTAATAGGAATTCCTGCAGGCCTTTACCGTAGCCGACATCGAGCCATGAATTTGACGTGATATAACAGAATACTCCCCTGGGATTAAGAAGAGAAAGCCCTTTAAGATAAAAATAAATATAGAGATCGCTTTTCTTATCGACCCTGGGATAATCATCCTTCCAGTCATCCCGGATCATCCGTTCAAGTTTGTTCTTGTATTCCCGTTTCTCCTTAACTGGTGGAATGATCCCTTGTTCAAGCTGAATCGGATCAGCAATTTTTTCTTTTTTAATATAAGGGGGATTTCCGATCACGATATCGAAACCGCTGCGCTCGGAGAAAATTTCAGCGAACTCGATAGACCAGAAAAGTTGTTTTTTCTTTGGAAGGCTCTTCTTAATTTCAAGCAGGTGTTTCTTATACTCAGCGATTTCTTCAAGTTTCGCCTTGCGTTTTTTATCTTCATCTTCAGTGTGTTTTTCAAACTGTTTATCCCGTTCCTCTTTTGATTGCATCACCGCCATCAAGTCCTGTTGAAAAACAGCTTTTGCCTTTTTACTTACTTCTTTCCGGTTTTCATTAATATTTTCAATCTGTTCATCCAGGATGCTTTCGTAGAGCGATATTTCCCTTCGTATCAAGCTGTGCTCGGTGATATCTCCACGATTAAAATAGAAATCAGTCTTTGCCTTACGAAGCTCACGGACTTTCCGTTGAATCTTTGGGGACAGCTTCCCCCGAACAGAACGAACGGGCAGAGTGATCCCGGCAATCTCCTGGACAAGGCTGTCACCAGCACGAAGCTTGAAAGAAAGGCTTGGCAGAAGAGCATCGTTAGCCAGCTTCATTGCCTTCAAATCGAGTTTCTTTTCATCCGCAACTTCGATCAGCGCCAGCCACAAGCGAAGTTGAGCTACATTGATCGCCCATTCCTTTACATCTACTCCGTATAAAGACCTCTCGATTATGCGTTTCTTTTCGGTGAATTCATCGAATGTTTCATCTGCCTGTCTGGCGAGTTCCTGGCGAAGTTCAAGAACGACCTGCATCATCCCGACCAGGAACGCCCCTGAACCACAGGCGGGATCGACGACCGTCATTTCCAGCAATGCGTCCTTTATCTCTTCTCTGACTTTTTTCCTGAATTCAGGGACTAGCTGTTCTCCCTCTTCCGGGAAGATAAATTGATAGAGGTCTTCACGTTCCGCGCTTGTGTGGTTGGAAAGGTATTCGACCAGAGAGCGTCGGCACATGAAATCAACTTCAACACGAGGCGTGTAGAAAATACCCGCTTCCGACTGTTCGTCTGAAAGATCGGTCGTGTTTACCAGGCTTTCATAAACGATACCCAACATTTCCGGATCGACAGCGATGTTCTGATCGAAAGGAGTATCTTCAGTAACGGTGAAGTTATATCGGTTCAGGATTCGTTCAAAGATTTTTCGGAACATTTCATCCGTAACTTTGAACCCCTGGTCGTCAATGCCTTCTCGATATCGGAACAAGCCACCATTTAGAAATGGAGCCAATTTAAAATGAGAGACAATTTCTTTTGGCAAACCTATGTGTTCGTATCCGTGCTTATTGTTGAATGCCGAGAAGAAAAGGGTTGAGAGCCAGACTTCGTAGAAAGTGTCATCCGGATAATCACCCTCCTGGTAAAGATTCCAGAGAGTTTTTATGAATTCGATATCACCGTCAGCGAGCCAGCCTTTGCGTTGGACATAATAGATAAACATCAGACGGTTTAAAAATGCGTGTAGGAACTGGTGAGCCAAATGCTCTTCTATATTTTGATCCTGAATGAACTCATTTTTTATCACTCTGAAAATCTTTTCAAAGTCTTTAAAGAATTTCTCTGTAACTTCCTCTCTGTCGAACGCTTCCTCAACTTTTTCGAGAACCTTATCCCATTGCGAAACATCGGTTAATTTCAAAAAAGATAAACGTTCAGCGGCTGTCCGCATGTTTTGATCTTTACCGATAAGGTAACGGCGTAGTATCAGTCGGTTCCCGATCCTTTTAGCGTTAATGAAATGAACTCTTTTGAAATCAGGTGATGTAGCAACGACTATGCAGGCATCTTGATGTTCTGGTGGGAGCTTTTTTATTAACTCGCGTTCAAGTCGGATTAATTGTTTATCAATGTCATCCTCTTCAAATTTTTTCTTCTTGAAGAAGATAACAGGAAATCCAGCAGCATCGCCAATGATCCGTAAGGAGTCTGGGGTGATTGCATCTCTTAACGTGTCCTTAAAATCCCTGGTAGATAAAGGCTTATCAGCAAATGAGAAGCCGAGGATGCTTATCAGCTCTCTGATCTTGTCGAGAGAGTCGAGATTCTTTAGAAGGTCGTGTATTATTTTTGTTTCCTGCACCATTTTGATCTTAATTGCTATTATATATACCTTAAGCAGGTCTTTCCACAATTCTCCCTATTCTGTTCTATTTAACCATAACAAAAAATTCCCAAAAATTCCCCTCCCCATTGCGCCAAATCGGCTCAACAATGTCCAATAAGTAGGTGAAGGAGAATTTTGTACATTCCCTGTAATAAAAAAAAATAATCTGAAAGGAAACTATCAAAATGAGTCTACTTAGAGAATGGGCAAGACGTGCCTGTAAGGAAGGCCTCGATGGCCGGATCATCAGTCAGATCCTCACGGACGAGGATTTCGAGGAAAATATTCTGGAAGGGATAGAAATAGTCGCATCCGGTGCCGAAATCCCAGATGTCCAGGATGAAACTGCGAACGGTACCAGAATCCCGGGTGAAACTGTCAACGGTTCCAGAATCCCAAATGTCCCGAACCCGCATGATATGGGAGAAACATCGTCCCCCAGATCAAGGACATCGTCCCCCAGATCAAGGACATCATCCTCTGGATCAAGGACATCGTCTCCCGGATCGGAAACAATAACTCCCGGATTGGAAACATTAAATGAAGATACTGGGAAGGCTGGGGAATTGTCGGAGGGGGAACTGTCGGAGCGGGACGGGTTGGACCAGGAAGTCGAACTTATCGAGGCGACGACGAGCGATTTCGGGGACCTGGTGGGGGATACGTCGGGTGTGAAACGCGCGATGATAAAGGAGTATTCCTTCCGGGAGCCGGTCTGGAAGAAATTCGCGAGGATCGTGCCGCTCAGGGATATGAACACCGTCAAGCGTTTGCGGAAAAGCCATACCGACCATTTCGAGCTCGTGCCGCAGGGGGCGGAATTCGGGCAGGGTAATTTCACATCGTGGAGTGTGTCCTACGCGCCGAAGAAATATGAGCGGGGGCTGAATTTCACGTGGGAGATGCTGATCAATGACGATCTGGGGGCATTCAGGAAAATCGGCACGGGGCTTGGGAGGTCGGCGCAAGGCACAGTGTCGGATTTCGCGACCGGGTTCATACGGAACAACAGCGCGATCTATGACGGGCTGCCGTTGTTTCATGCCGACCACGGCAACATCGGATCGGACCCGCTGTCGGAAACGTCGCTCGGGGCAGCGTTCACATCGATGCGGACACAGGCATCCGAGAAAGGCAACACGCTATTAATAAAACCGGGTTTCCTTCTTGTGCCGCCGGAATTAGAGTTCATGGCGAAAAAATTGATGAGGTCGAAACTGGTGCCGGGAGCGGGCACAAACGACGCGAATGTGCTGAAAGGGCTGGTGGAGGTGGTTGTCGATCCCCTGCTGGCAGATCCGGATAACTGGTACCTGGTCGCGAAACCGTCGAGTTGTCCAACGATCGAAATCGGATTTCTTGCGGGACGGGAGAGTCCGGAAATATATGTGTGGGAAGATTACGAACGTGACATGATCCAGTACAAGGGACGGGTTGTGTTCGGCGGCGCGGTGCTGGATTACAGGGGATTTTACGGGTCGATCGTCGGGTAATTTTATCTTTAGGGAAATGTGATTACTATGATTATTTTAGCTTACCAGAAACGTGTGCTGGCACTCGAGAGCCAGCTCAGCGACATTAAACGTGAGATTTTTCGGCTCTACAGGCAGATCAGGTTCAATCCTCACTCTGTCGACAAAGCAGCGGTCAAATTCCAGCTCGACGCGCTTGATAAACTTGCAAAATTAAACAAGGATCAGTGCGCGTTCTACCTTAAGCTTGGGGAACTTTATGATATCGCCAAAATAACGGATGGGTTTTTCGAGGAGCTTGAACGCCGGGATCCCGAGTTGCTACAGAAAATCCTTGACCTTATGCCGGACATTACGAAACTGGATGAAGAGGAAGTGAAGGTGCGGGACAGCTTTCGCGAGTTGGCGGAGGGTGTGGATAACTGAAACGGTGGGCATGCTCGTCGCTCTGATTCCCGATATAATAAAAAAAAGCCCGCGTTTGAAACGCGGACGAGGGTGGAACTCCTACCTACCGGCTTTCTCAGCCAGCTTCCTCATATGCTTCATTAGTATCTATCGGTTCTTCCTTCTTTGGCTGTAATGGCTCAATATTCAGATCCACCGACCCCTTTGATATATCATCCTCATCAATTTGCAGTACACCTTTTTTATTCAGGCTCGGGATTTCGTACATGACATCGAGCATAATTGCCTCGATAATGCTGCGAAGGCCCCTCGCGCCCGTTTTTCTTTTCAGTGCTTCTTTAGAGATCGCACGCAGCGCTTCATTTGAGAATTTCACGTCAATACCATCGAGCGCAAGTAATTCGGCGAACTGGCTTGTGATCGCATTTTTCGGTTCGGTCAAGATCCGCACCAGGTCAGACTCTCCAAGATCGTCGACCGTTGTAATCACCGGGAATCGTCCGACGAATTCGGGAAGGAATCCGAACTTGACAAGGTCGTGCGGAAGGACATCCTTTACAATCTCCGATGCCGCTTTTCCCGTGCGGGGTTTGACATCGGTACGGAAACCCATGGTCTGATGTTCTTTCCGTGCGCGAATGATTTCATCAAGACCCTCATAGGTACCTCCCGCAATGAAGAGGATATTCGATGTGTCGATCGGGATGTACGCCTGGTCGGGATGTTTTCGACCGCCCTGCGGGGGGACGTTAGCGACCGTACCCTCGACAATTTTCAAAAGCGCCTGCTGTACGCCCTCGCCCGAGACATCGCGTGTGATAGATGGATTATCCTGGCTCTTACGGGCGATTTTATCGATTTCGTCGATATAGATGATTCCGATCTGTGTCTGTTCGATATCCTCTTCTGAAGCGATATACAGCTTCAAGACAATATTTTCAACATCCTCGCCGACATACCCGGCCTCGGTAATGCTGGTCGCGTCGGCAATCGCAAATGGAACATCGAGCACTTTCGCGAGGGTCTGCGCGAGGAGGGTCTTGCCGCTGCCGGTCGGACCGATCAGCAAAATGTTGGACTTGGTAAGTTCGACCCCCGCTTTAGGCTGGAAAAAGCTCTTAATACGTTTGTAATGATTGTAAACGGCAACCGAAAGGGTTTTTTTAGCAACTTCCTGCCCGATGACATATTCATCGAGCTGGGCTTTAATACCTTTTGGAGTCCTGACCGCAAGATTGTCCACCGGGGTGCGATCGGCATGTGCGCCGATACGTACCGAGGAATCCTCATGGATGACCTGGACGCATAATTCGACACAACGGTCGCAGATGTAAATGCCGTTAGGCGCGACAACAAGTTTGTTTACACGGTTTTTAGGCCGGCCGCAAAAACTGCACCGGACGTCATCAGAATCGAAATCAGGCATGGTTTATGTCCGAAACCCGGGAGTATTCATCATAAAAGTACCCCGGAAAAGGGGATCTGGCAATGAGGTTAATTATATTTTGAATGCTATTCGTCAATTTTACTCCATTGGACCATGGAATCATTTAGATTTTGTATCTTCGATCGGACCGCGACGTTTAGTAATTATTTCGTCGATAATGCCGTATTCCTTAGCTTCTTCGGGGGTCATGTACTTGTCGCGTTCGGTATCTTCCTGGACCCGTTCAATATCTTTCCCGGTATGGTGGGCAATTATCCTGTTAAGCCGTTGACGTGTTTTAAGGATGTTTTCCGCATGGATGCCGATATCGGTCTGCTGTCCCTGGACACCGCCGGACGGCTGGTGAATTAAAATCTCCGCGTTCGGAAGGGCGAACCTTTTGCTTTTCGCGCCACCGGCGAGTAACAGGGCGCCCATACTGGCAGCGACCCCGATACAGATCGTCGAAACATCGGGTTTCAGGATCTGCATCGCGTCGTATATCGCGAGGCCCTGGGTGACAAGTCCGCCCTGGGTGTTGATATAAAGGTCGATGTCCTTTTCCGGGTCCTCTTTTTCAAGGTATAAAAGGCTGGCGACAACAGTATTGGCCAGGTGCTCATCGATCATCCGGCCAAGGATGATGATCCTGTCTTTCAGGAGCCGGGAGTAAATGTCGTATGTCCGTTCTCCCCGGCTGGTCTGCTCAATTACGTATGGAATAAGTCCCATCTTGTTACTCCTTGGGTGCTCTTTAAATATTTTTGGACCTTCACATATTGTACCAGACAGCCCCTGTGAAGGCTTAATAAAATTTAAAGATACAGTTTACTATCGGGAGATAAAGGTGACATGTTTACGGTTATAGTGAAGTTTCGGGAGAAAATCCTGTTTCCCGGTCAATTGGAGCGCTTTTTCAGTTCCCTGGTTCAAGCTATGGACCAGGTTTTACTCAACGCATCCAATGCATTTGCACAGTAAGGGTACTCCCGCCACCGGCACCCGCCGCATAACAGATCCATATCCGATGACGATACATTCCGACCTATTGTTTCCAGGATCACAGACCACCGGTGAATCTCATTTTCTCGAAAATTAAGTTTTTTCAGGACCAGGTAATCCATCAATGTTGATTCATCCGGTACCCCGGCCACCTTTCCGGTGTTTTTTAATTCTTCCGCAACACAGTGATTGCCATCAAGATTAGGGCACACAGCACAGAATACATCCGGGGCACATATTACCCGCACCTCGGTTTCAGGTTTACTCCTGAGTAAATCGGCAACCTCATCCATTTTCCGGATGAATTCGGGAGAATACCCAAGGCCTTTATATCCCTGCAGGCACAACAGTGTATGCGCTCGAATCTGTAATGGTGCTTCCTGTTCTGGTGTGGTCATTGGTCTGAATCATCCTTCCGAATCAGTTTCTTTCTCTTCAGGATCAGCGGGTTCCGGACTGTCAACCTTATTTTCTGCGTCAGTGGAGCCAGCCGTCCCGGTTACGGTCTCTTCTGTCTTTTCCCGGGCCTTTTCTTTAACTTCCCTGAGAGCGTCACCGAGATAATCAATCTCGAAAGTTGCCAGCGGATCGTCGATGCTGTCGACAAAGTCCTTTTCCTTACCGAGTTCTTCCTCTCTTAATGTATCAAGAAATTCCCGGTATTTTTCTTCAGATACCCTTTCGACCTGCATTTTTTCAAGGAGGAAGGATGTCACTTTCTTGCGAAGAATGTCATTCCTTGTCCCTTCGACAAATTGAGGATCCTTAAGAAGGGACCTGATATCCTTCTCCTGGAGACCCTGCTGCATCCCAAGCATCATCAGGTAATTTGCGACTTCCTCGTGCCGGACATCGATTGATTCCTTCCTGGCGATCTCACGTGTGATCAGGTCGAGGCGGACCATTCTCTCAGCCTGGTATCGTGCCCGCTTGCGCATCTTTATACCTTTCTCGTTATCCTCCTTCATCAATTCGGAAGTGTCCTTCCCTTCGGAGTTGAGAGATTCCAGCGTCCGGTCGATCAACTCTGCAAATTTACCGCGCACCAGGTTTTCAGGGAGCGGGAACCCCTCCATAATAGAAAGCGATGTCTCGAGCTGGTCCGCTTTGTCATTGCCATCGCTCCGGCTGAATCCGGTTTCAATCTCCGATTTCATTTTTTCTCTCAGGTCGTCGAGATTCTCAAGACCCTGCTCGTTGAATTTCTCCCTGATAACTTCGTCGGTCAATTTTAGCGGGGTAATTTCCTTAATTCCCTGGAGCCTTACTTTCGCCTGGATCGTTTTTCCCCGAACACGATGGTCGCTGAAGTCCTCTGGCAATTCAAATTCAAACTCCCTGATCTCCTCCAGTTCCATCCCGACAAGATGTTCATCAAGGCCTTTTATGGCTTTACCGGCACCAACTTCCACTTCCATCATCTCGTCGGTCACATGCCATGGAATTTCGCCTTCAAGGGAGTTGATTTTTACATCCGGGGCCTCTCCATTGAAGTTAATCATGAGTAGGTCGCCGTTTTTAACAATACGATCGGTGATATTTTTGGATTCGCCCAGCCGCATGCCGAGCCTGCGCAATTCTTCCAGAAGGATTTCATCGGTTACAACTCGAACTGGAAGCGTAGAGGTAATAGATTCATACTCGATATCCGGAATGGGAGGGACAATCTCAAAGACGGCCCTGTAATTGAATTCAGATCCATCGGTCCAGGGATCGAAGTCGATTCTGGGTTGCCCGATAATGGTAAATTCCTTTTCTCTTAAAGCCGGCCAGATAGTGGATTCGATAACTTTTTCGTATGAATCGGCGAGAATCTGCTCCTTTCCAAAATGCCTGTTAATGATATTTTTTGGCGCTTTTCCGGGGCGGAAACCGGGGATATTCGTATTGGCAGCGAGATCCCTGTAAATTTTATCCTGTTCCTCCTTGAATTTTTCACTGGGAACCCCGATCGCGACATGCCATGTTGTAGGGGAGAATTGCTCGAATTCAGTAGATGTGGAAAGTTTCTTGGCCATTGGCTTTATAATCCTTGGATGAAGGTGAAAATTGCTTTGCCGGGTGTTTAATCGTAATGGAATTGGGCATGAAAAAAAGCGGGAAACGGGATTTGAACCCGCGACATCGACCTTGGCAAGGTCGCGCTCTACCACTGAGCTATTCCCGCAGGATGTTATATGTGCAACAAAAAAATCTACCGCATGAGGATTGGGATGTCAAGCGGACAACCGGTTAAGATCACACTGACGATCCCCGACTATGCATAATAACAACCGTGGACCAACCCAGTAGTATCAGAGCCATGACAGTGAGGGAGTGGTATATATGGTATAATCACCCGCTCACTAAGGCTCGATAAAATGAGAGTTTGGCGCATTAGTAGAAAACCAAACCATGGAGGCTCCCTGACGGTCGGGCTGCTGCGCGGGTTCTTCTGTTTTAAACGCTGTGCAGGAATTTTTAGAGCTTTTTAGTGGATATTCAGGGATTTTCCTTGCTTATAATGGCTGTGATGTGTAAATTCCATCAGGGAAAATGACGATAAGTACAAATAATATGTGGAAACAGACAGAATCCGGAAAATTCCGGTGTATACGTTCACTGATTGTAGTTGTAATCTTATCCCTGGTATTCATATCCGGGCAGCGTGCGGATGCGGATGTATACCTTGTGGATTTTGATGAGGATCGGGCAGAATTCCTCATGCTGCAGGCGATTAATATGTTGAGGTATTCTGAGGGGCTTCCACTCGTGAGCCTTGATAGTAATCTTGCACGGTCGAGTCATTGTCACGCAGTTGACATGGCCCGGCGGGATTATTTCGACCATTTCTCGCCCGATAATGAAAGCCCGGACGATCGCGCGCGGCGGTTTGGAGTACCGAACAGAGTCTCAGAAAACATCGGGATCATTCGGACGTTCGGAAAAGACCTCCATGATGTGGTCGATTCCTTGATGGAGGGGTTTTTAAGCAGCCGGGACCATCAGGCTAATATCATGGACCCCGACGTAACACATGTCGGGATCGGTTTTTACCAGGATCTGGATGGGTCGAACCAGCAACTTAATACCGAAGCCGACCCTGACGCGATTTACAGAGGTTACGGAACCGTGCTTGTAGTTCAGGATTTTTGCAGGAGGAACATTAACCTTGTCGAACCCGATCCATACCCCGAATGGATGCATACAGGGGAATTCATAACATTAAGGCTTGAATTTATCGACGATGTCGAAGAGGTGTTCCTGAGGATAATTCCTCATGATGAGACCCTGGATGTTTATGAAATTCCGATGTCATACCGGGAAAATTTATACCAGGCGAGGTTCGCGATCGAGAATGAGGGTGACTTCACGATCGGAATCTACGCGGTTTCCCCGGAAGCGGACTGGTTTTACCGGGAACTGGGAAGCCTGGACCTTGAGGTTACGGATCAGCCATTCTAATTGAGATTTGTCCCCGTCTCTGCTAAAATCAGATGTGCTTACACGGTTTGCAATTGAGTGTAAATAATTTACAATAATTTTAATGAGAGGCCCAAGAATGAAAAAACTGGCTTATATACTTCTTGTCTTTCTTGTCGTTCCGTTCCTTGCAGGCTGTCCTGGAAACACAAGACAGGATAAAGAGGTACAGACAGCTTTATGGGAATGGATACAGGAGGAGGAGACCAACGGCTGGACAATCATAGGATGGGAGAATATATCGTATTCGAATGTTATTATCGAGCATGAATTTCGTCCGACTCGTCTCAGGATCGTAATAGACCGTGATACAATGAATCCATTTCACCAGCGTAACTGGATTGAGACGATCGTCCGTCAATGGAGGGATACCTATCCAGTCAATCTGAGACCCAGGTTCAGCCTGAAAGTCGAATTGTTCGACATGCAGATGACGAGTGATCACAACATTGGCTGGTCTGAAATAAATAGCGACGGGAGGGTCGAGACACACCATTCGGAAACACAGGATATGATATAAATCAAGCCGGTAATAGAATCAAAACTGGAGTAATATCATGAAAAAGAAAATTATACTTGCTGTTTTATTTATCGGGATGGTTATCCTTGCTGGATGTCGCACCGGTGAATACAACGTCGATTTGGTAATTTACGAGAAAATGCCGGCTCTTCTGGCTGCCAACGAGGAACTTGCGGCCGATCTGGCAAAAAATGAAGACGGCACGATAATGGTGGAATTTGAGAAGGGTGAGATGTTTCTCCACCTGAGAGCAGGGAGGGATATGGACGAGGGTGCCCGTAATATGGCCACCCAGACAGCCTTCCAGATTTTCCACCAGCAATACATGGACGACGAAGATAACCTCAGGGGAGATGGGACCTTCTACCGTAAGCTCATAGTTGTCAGGGGATTTGTAGAGGACACCGAGCTTTATATTCTTGAATGGAATTTGAACGATGAAGCTCCCAAGGTCCGGAGCAACCGGTTTGGAAACTACATGTAACCGGTTACTGCCGCCAGGCCATTTCAGCAGGCAGGTTGCATCTTGACACCAGAAAGCAAAACCGCTCCCGGATTCCGACATATACTTGAGGCTGCTGTATTTTTCGGGGTTGTATACGGCATTACCGATGTCAGCTTCCTCCTTACGGCCACACCAAACCTGTCTGAAGACATTCTGCTTGCGCTGCGTTTTATGTCGGCAGGCATATTTTTTACCATTATCCCACTGGTAATTTACCTTACTATCGTTTTTCTGATTCTCAAGCCTATAGCATCGGTAAGAAAATGGAGCCTGGATAGTACACTGGCATGGCTCTACACATTTGCGTTAATACCTGCGGGCCTGGTATTTGGACGAAGTTTCGCACTCCTTCTTGCCGGTGACAATATCCTGGCAACCGAACTGAAATTTCCATTGTATTTCTTTAAATACCTGGTTGTGATTGTGCCGGTATGCTGGGCAGTGGGATTCTGGCTGGCAGGAGTCAGGGTACATACAGAAAAAAGGGTCCTTTTAGTCAGGCTTAGCGCCATCATAGTGGGCGTCCTCGTATACCTGGTCGGTTCCATCCACTGGCAGTATGTCTACGTAATCGGACTGGCAAATACTTACTCCGAAGTGTTAAGCAAACCTGAGAACCTGGTAATTACACTTGTCACGGTTCTCGCAGCCCTGGTAACCTGGCCGGTAGCCCACTGGATATTCTCTCTCATGGTCCGTGTAAAAAATGGCATGTTAATCGGGGTTTTCTGGATAGCCGCGATTATTATTATCTACATACCGTTCCTGTTCGTTGGCGATCGACTCGCCGGGACGGTTCCATCGGGTGCGGAATTATCCGGACGTCCATCGAATGTGCTTGTCATCACCCTTGACACCACACGTTATGATGAACTTGGTTTTAATGGGAATGAAGTTGTCGAAACCCCCAACCTCGATGCACTCGCCGACGACAGCATCGTTTTCGATAATGCGATTGCCCCAATTCCACTGACAGGACCGTCCCATAGCAGCATGTTTACCGGACTCCAGCCCGATCTGGATATCGGACATGGGGTCAAGGCAAACGGTATCAGGCTTCCGGAGGAAATTCCAACACTGGCATCGATCCTTGACAGCACCGGCTACAATACAGGTGCTGTCGTTTCCGGATACCCGATGATCCGCGAATCAAGCGGGCTCGAGCGGGGATTTCATTACTTTTACGATATTTTCTACGAAACTCTGCCGAGGGATATTATCCCATCAGAATTCTGGTTCATAACGGCGGGGAAAATTTTCAGGAAGTTTGTCACGGTCGATACAAGCCCGCTGGGCGGCAGGTCAAGGGACGCGGATGAAGTCACGGACCTTGGAATAAAATGGCTCGAGGAGAATGGGGATGAACCTTTCTTCCTGTTCCTCCATTATTTCGATTCTCACTATTTATATGCCCCGCCACCTCCGTACGATACGATGTACATGCCCGAATACAATGGCAAGTACAAAGAGCTTTACATTAATTATTTCGACCTGATCAAAGAGATCGGAACGCTTACGCCCGATGATCACCGGTTTTTCCGCTCGCAGTACAGGGGTGAGATCAGCTTCATGGACCATGAAATCGGCAAGCTGATGGATTGGGGAGCAGAACGCGGCCTCTGGGATAATACTTTAATAATCGTACTGGCGGATCATGGCGAGAGTTTCGAGCATGATTATTATTTCAGCCACCCGGCAAGGCTGTATGAGCATCTTATTCATGTACCATGCATGGTTCGCAACCCGGATCATGCTAAAGCGGGTCTGACAGGACAGCGAATCGATACGCTTGTGAATGTAAGCGATGTATTTTTCACGGTTCTGGATTTCCTTAATCTTGAACCGCCGGAAAGTGTGGAATCAATGCATGAGTCAGTGCCGGGAGCATTGACATCCTGGGATCACAGCCTGCTTGGCCTTGCCGTAGATCCACATGGAGAGAATTCAACAGGCGAGGATACAGGATGGGACTACATCGCCAGCCAGTCTTACACAATCGGGGAAATTGAGGGCAATGACCTCGGAAGGTTTTTCTCTTACCGTTATCCAGGATGGAAAATGATTTACGGGCCGGATTGTGAACCTGTGTTGCCTACGTACCAGTATTTTAACGTTGAAACCGACCCGGAAGAACTTACTGACATTTTCCCTGAAATTATCTGGCAGGATCACATGTTCCCGGATGCCGTTGAATCGTTGACGGCATGGGCATTGATACAGGGAAAATCGATCGATTTTACCGACCTGACTCCCCAGCAACGCGCCGGACTTAAAGCCCTCGGTTATATCAGTGAAGATATGTAAATAAAAATTACAATGAATTCCGAATTGAATAATGATAAATCACAGCCGGGATTTGCAGACGCATTTGAGGCCCTCCTGCTGTTTGGCATAATCGCCGGGCTTATCGACGCGAGTTTTATTGTAACCGGCCGTCCATTACTGGCGTCCGGTTTCATGGCCGCCTGGCAATTTTTCAATTCGTCGGCGATCCTTACACTTCTCACTGGAATACCATATTTATTAATTCTGCTCTTCGTAATCAGGGCACTGGCAAAAATTCGCGGCTGGACTTACAAATCAAGTCTCGTCATCCTGTATTTTTTTACACTGCTTCCGGTTGGAATGCTTGTTGTCTGGAATATTGCGGAAAATTTTGCATCCGGGAAGGTTGAAAATTCTGAATATCTCAGCCTGTTTTACTTTTTATTCTATTTCCTTCTCCTGGTTCCGGCGGGATGGGGGATTTCGGTGTGGCTGTCCGGTGCGAGAATAAATCTGGCTCCCCACGTTTTTTACGGACGGTTTACAGGATTCGTAACCGGACTGGCACTGTTCCTTATAACCGTTCCGGTACTGCAGACCAGGTTCCCCGGGGGGGCGGCGGGATCGTCAACATCCCGGATTGAAGCATTATTGATTGTAATCGGACCATTTGTGCTTGCCCTGATCCTGTATCCATTGTGCGGCTGGATCGCGGGTAGCCTTGCAAGCCGTGCTAAAGGAATTCCACTTCTTGTACTCTGGATCGTGGCGGGGATTTTTCCATTCGTGCCGTCACTAATCAACGGACCTTCGACAACGGGGTCCGAACCATCGTGTACCAGCCTTGCCGGACGAAATTCAAATGTCGTCCTGATCTCAATCGATACACTCCGCGCGGACGATCTCGGATGTTACGGATCTGAAATTACCGCCTCACCGAACATCGATCGGATCTCAGGGGGTTCGCTCACATTCGATAACGCGGTGTGCCCGATACCAATCAACGGGCCGTCGCATATGAGCATGCTTACAGGGCTTCAACCGGACGAACAGAGCGGTCACGGAATCATGGGAAATGGTATCCAGTTACCGATTGAAATTCCTACACTCGCGACAATACTTGATGTATCGGGCTATAAAACCGGCGCCGTGATCGGAGGGTCGCCTCTCTCGCGGGATGCGTGCGGACTCCAGAGAGGTTTCCATTATTACAACGATATTTTCGTGGACAATTTTCGGACACGAATTTTTCCGGGTTATGTTTCGTCGCTTACCGCGGTGAAAATTTACAGGAAGGT
This sequence comes from uncultured bacterium, assembly GCA_965369865.1. GTDB lineage: Bacteria > JAJVIF01 > JAJVIF01 > JAPKYR01 > JAPKYR01 > JAPKYR01. The sequence goes on from CBDURU010000048.1 coordinate 21,862, forward strand.
ATTTTCAGGCGGCGGGGCAGGTATACAATGGTTGAAAAAACCTGCCGACATTGTTGTGGACCAGGCTCTAGAATGGCTTGATGGTCGCTCGTCGGAACCATTTTTCCTCTTCCTTCATTTTTACGATCCGCACGCTCCACTGAGGCCGCCGGAACCGTTCGATACCATGTATTCGATGGAAATAAATGTCCCTGAATTTCAATACCGCGATCGTTACCCGGTTTCAGAGGAATGGGAAGCGGAAGAACCACAGTGGACCGATGAAATTGTCGCCGAACGACGGGCGCAGTACCGGGGCGAGATTACTTTCACCGACCGGGAAATCGGGAGGTTTATCGACCGGGGATCTGAAAATGGATTATGGGACAATACCCTTCTGATAATTACAGCCGACCATGGCGAGGCTTTCGATACGAGATATCTCGGGCATATAAACAGGCTTTATGAATCGACGGTCCGTGTCCCATTGATAATCCGCGATCCAGACCTGGTGGAGAACGGGATCGAGGGCGGGCGAATCGGCGAACTCGTGAATGTCAGCGATATTTACTACACCGTCCTGGATTTCCTTGAGATTGATTATCCGGTAACAGCCGATGATATCCATCTGGATATCGAGGGTGCTGCCGGTGGGTGGGATCATAGCCTTTGCAGAGCTACAGTGGGTTTCGACACGGCGCTGAATTTTGGCTGGGATTATATTCCGATGCTGACTTACGGCATTCCGACTTTAAACGAGACTGAAGTTGGCCGAATCTTCGCATTCAGGTACCGGGACGCCAAACTTATCTATGCGCCATCCGCGGATGGACGGCTTCCTGAATTCCAGTTATTCGATCTATCGGCCGATCCACGCGAGACAACCGACACGTTTGGCGCGATTGACTGGAGTGAGGCCGGATGGCCGAATGTAGTTGAGAACCTGAAATTCTGGTCGAGAGTGCAGGGGGGAGAATCCGCTGTCATTGCCATGGACCCGCGTATGCGAGAGCAACTTGAAGCGCTTGGCTATGTCGGGAAATAACTATTGAGATAGAGATTTTAAAGTCCAGACAATCCCGGTGAGCGAAGAAACAATGCTACTTGAACCATTCACAGTCCCGGCTAAATTTTACGAGGATCACCCGTCAGGGAAAATCCGCTGCCTACTCTGCCCTATGCACTGCCTGATCGCTGAGGGCAGGGACGGATTCTGCGGCACCCGGCGTGTCAGGAACGGTGTGCTTGAAGCGGTGAACTGGGGCCTGGTAGTGTCGGCGGGAATGGACCCGATAGAGAAGAAACCGCTTTACAATTTTCATCCAGGCTCCGCGACCCTGTCATTTGGCGGACTTGGATGTAACCTGTCATGTATCCACTGTCAGAACGCTTCGATTTCAACGCCAAGGATCACAAAAATGGGCAGGATCACTGGTATGGGAAACGGCCCGATGACTCCGGAGGACGTAATCCGGACCGCTGTATCCCGTAACGCCGACGGAATATCGTTCACATATAACGAGCCGACAATATGGTTTGAATGGGCGCTGGAAACCTCGGTACTCGCAAAAGAAAATGGCCTTTACACGGTATTTGTCACGAATGCTTACATAGAACGGGAACCCCTGGATGAACTTGGCCCATACCTCGATGCATACGCGGCGGATATCAAGGGCTGGGGGCAGGATTTCCATACGAAATTCTGCAAAATACCAAGGTGGGAGAAAATTCTCGAGGCAATAGACCGGGCGAAAAATGTGCACGGGATGCATATCGAGACCACTACGAATGTGGTTCCCGGATACAACGACGATGACACCACATTGAAATCAATCGCTGGATGGGTTTATGAAAAACTCGGGCCATTAACTCCCTGGCATGTCTCGAGGTTCATACCGCATCATAAACTCGGTCACCTGGACCCTACACCCGCAGACACTTTGATCAGGGCAAGGGAAATCGGTCTCGATGCGGGATTGAAGTATGTTTACATCGGAAACGTGCACGGACTTGAGGGGGTGGAGGACTCACACTGCCCGAAATGCGGGGAGTTGTTGATCAAACGAACAGGTTATTACACAAGGATCACGGGACTCGATGGTGATAAATGTGCAAAGTGCGGGGCATCGACGGGGATTGTCGTGTGATCTTAATTTTCGATAAAAATTTATTGGTGCTTGATTTTTATTGTTTAATCAATCATAATTTGCGCAATTATTAAAATCCACTAAAAGGCTAGGAGAACCATTATGAAAAATCTATATTTTGTTATTTTTGTATTTGCACTGCTCACAATCGGTTGCGGAGGGGGTGGTGGTTCTACAACACCAGCCGTACATGATTT
>CBDURU010000049.1:0-24128 GCA_965369865.1 uncultured bacterium
GTGATTGGCTTTGTATAGGTGACTGGCTTTGTTTAGGTGATTGGCTTTGTATAGGTGACTGGCTTTGTTTAGGTGATTGGCTTTGTATAGGGGACTGCCCTTGTACAGGGGACTGGCTCACAAATTTGCCGCTAATACAAGAGTCCCAATTTCCTCTTATCTACTCGGCAAATTTGAGTGCCTGTCCCCGGTGCTTAATCTTCCCTACTTCACCCACACCCCATGCTTTCCCTTAACACGATTCTCCCACAGCTTGTTGATTCTCTCGAAACGGCTTTCAATGGGACCGCGCCCGAATACGATAGTGAAAAAAGTCTTCGTGATGTCCCACATATTTGCCCACCCGATCTTGAACCCGAGCCAGACCCATCCGGCGACGATCAGGAACAGGATCAGCCCGAAAAATCCAAGGATGCCCACAATAATAAACGGTATCAGCGATATGAGCCCGACAATTATCGCTACACCGATCAGGATACCGATCGCAGTACCGAGCCAGCCGTCGATACTGAATCGTCTCGGCGCTTTCCCGGGTAACTGGCTTCTGTATTCGAATTTCATATCAATATAACTCCTTCATAATCATACACTAATTTTGATCGACCGGCGTGCCTTCGATATCCAGGACAACAATCGAACCGTCCTCAAGCGCAAGACACGCACGTTGAAAATCAGGGGTGAATTGGAGATCGGTAGAGATTGTTTCTGGGAGGTCAATCACTTCAATCTCGTCCCCGCCGTACAGGATTGCTTTTTGAAATAACATAATAAAATGAGAGCTGTCATGGTCGGTGAATAAACTCCTGATACTAAGGACGTCACGATATTCAACTGCATCTCCTTGAGACCCAAGTGTTGGCCATATCTCCCAGTTATCACCATAATCCTGAAGATTGTCATGCCAAATTTCTAATTCACCAGTCTGGTATTTTAAAAGGTAATGGGTTGATGTGAATACAACTGTATCGCCATCGGATGCGCATCTCCAATTGCTGTACCAGGGTGAGAATATCTCGCGGAGATCAAGGTCGAGATCGCGATTAAAATCAATGTCGATTGGTTTTTCATCACCCATCTCAAGAATGATGAGGTTGCTAAAATCACCTTCTGGTCCAGAATCAAATTTAAATCCAATTATTTTTTCAGATGTATCTACGATTCGTAGCATCAGCCCACCGTCCCAGCCAGTGTTCCATAATGTCAAATCTGAATAGCCTTCATCATCCCTGACTGAGTAATAAGGACCTGCTGACAAATCTATCCAATAGAACTTCTGATCATCTGTCATTTGAAGATCGACATTTGCTTGACCAAAGATATTAAACTGGAGAATGACATTGCCATCACTATTCAATTTATACAGGCTAATATTGTCAGCATCGGTTTTATCCATGAAATAGTAATCGTCACCATCAAAGAAAGGGCCAGGGTATGCTACTCCAGAAGGAAAATTAAGATTGTCATCATGCCAGTAAATTCCCCCATCCTTGTCCATACAAGCAAGGTTGTAAGACTCAGAACTTCCGGATTGAAAATCCCTGCTGACAACTAATAATTCGTTATGGTTATGAGGAATCAGTTTCCAGGTTATTAAAGACTCCATAAAGTCTGCAATCTGCTTCACAGAACCTGTATCAATATCACAAATGAAAATTTTTCCAAACGCAGTAATACATGCGATTTCATTTGGCGTAAGAAATGTAAGATCGGTGATTCTTTCGTCTGCAACATGAATGGTTGAATGAACTGATATTCCCTCCAACTCAATCGGCATGCAGTTACCCCTGACACGCATATCCATCCAGTCAATCGACACTTCCTCGTATTCACCGAATTCCTTTACTTCTTTTTTTGCACATGAAAAGCTCATCAGAATGCTGATGAGTAGAATGAAGAATCCAATCTGTAGAAGAATACGGCTCACACATCTCCTCCAGTTAATTTTTCCCAACTCTACACAATTTGTTCAGCTCGAAGGTTATTATGCATCTGGATACTAAGAAATAATTTCCGTCCCTTGATTCAATACACCGATGTAACTTGTATAACTGTAAACGCGATTTCTCTTCTGGCCGGTTATTTCACCAATAATACCAAGTTGCTCTAATTCTCTAATACATGAATTCACAGTGGCTCTAGATAATTGTGTCTTGAGGGCTAACTGAACTCCGGTCGAAATCGGGTGCTCAAAGAATGCCCGATGAACTCTGGACACTGAGCTTGCCTTACGGCCCAGCGAATTGATACGTTCATTATCCTCTGTAGCCAATTTCATAAGTTGGTCAGATGTCTCAACGGTTTGAGAAGCTGTTTCGGCAACAGCATCAAAAAAGAACTCCAGCCAGCTTTCCCAGTCCCCTGTCTGACGCACATTATCCAACAAGTCGTAGTAACGCTGACGGTGAGTTTTAAAATACAGGCTGAGATAGAGCAAGGGCTCCTTTAATACTCCTTTCGAACAGAGCAGTAGTGTGATTAGTAACCGTCCCATGCGCCCATTACCGTCAAGGAAAGGATGGATGGTCTCAAACTGCACGTGTGACAGACCTGCTTTGACCAGAACCGTGGTGCTTTCAGGTTTATCATGAAGGAAGAGCTCAAGCTTTCCCAGGCAATCTCTCAAGTGCTCCACGGATGGAGGAACGAAATGGGCATTTCCTGGTCTGGTTCCACCAATCCAGTTTTGGCTGCGTCGAAATTTCCCCGGCTCCTGGTCACTACCCCGACCCTTTGATAGCAGAATTTTATGGACTTCCCTTATGAGCCGTAATGAGATTGGGAAACCTCCTGCCAATCGTTTGAGCCCATGAAATAATGCTTTTACGTAATTACTGACTGCTTGTACATCGTCAATGGGAACGCCGGGTTCCAGGTCGAGTTCGACCAGTAGAAGGTCTGATAGGGATGACTGTGTTCCTTCGATCTGCGATGATAATACTGCTTCCTTGCGGACAAACATATATAAAAACAGGACAGTATCGGGTAACAACCTGGTAACACTGTCCAGCCGTCCCAACGCCAGGAGTGCTTTTTCGTGTTTATCATGGAGGACTGGAGTCCAGTCAATTGGTGGTTTTGGTGGCAGAGGTGCTGGTACATAGGCACGGGCCTTTTCCCCAACAGTCGAAATACTCACATATTTGCCTTATAGCTTCCTCTTCATCTGTCTGGTTAGATTATTACTGATGCGACTATTTTAAATCTTAAATTATAGAAATTCTTATTTTAACGAACAGCGATATCTTAAAATAACGGATTTCTGATGGAAAATCAAATCTTGAATATTAAATATTGAATTAGCGAAGAATTACCAAATTAACCATACTTGAGAAAATAATAATCCTGGTGGATTTTCATTTGCGAAGGCTGGTGGAGGCGGCGGGAGTTGAACCCGCGTCCGATATCGCCCCGGGGCCGCCGTCTACGAGTGTAGTCTTCCGATTTAATCTCGCCGATCAGTCTACCGAAGACCGTATCCTGACCAGCCAGCCCACGTCAGTCTTTCGCCACAACCAGCGGGCACGATTGTGGCGGCAGCCGTTAGAAGGTTATGCCCCCTTCGGGGCTAGCGGCAAACCCCTCGGAGACAGGACGCTTAATTAAGCGGCCATTGCTAAATTTGTGTTGCCAATTGTTTGGCGTTTCCACCGTTTAACGGGATTCGTGGGATCCCGACTCGCGAATGACCTTTCAAGCGATACCGTCGAAACCCGGTACGCCCCCATGTTGTCAATGTTCATCGCTTTCCCCGTTAAAAATTACCACATATATGACTGTTCCGGTAGATGAAAGTTCCGGAATTTTTTAATAATTCTCCCGTAAATCCTTTAAATACTCATTTTGATACGTTAATCCCGGCAATCCGATCGAGGCGGGCATACTGATTCTTACTGCGCTACGGCGAGTCAGATTATCGCCGTTATGTTGTATGAATGGCCGGATGAGTTAGTAGAAGGGCTTGAGATAACGGAGAAGTTTGGCGATTTGTTAAAGGGAAAGGTCGGTGGGTGAGGTTAGTATAATCACTATTAAAACTTGAAACCTTGCGCAGGATTCCCCATCATATGGTTGAGGTAGCAAAACCTATGACAAAAAAGAGGATCCATCATCCAGGTGTTATCGCACTCCTGTTCATAATTCCACTAGCCCTGATTGCAGCAGTTTATATTTTCTCCCAGCCAAAGACGGTTGTTAAGCCTGAATTTCCCACGCTGGACTTTCGTGAATCCACAGCCCCGGGAATCATATATAAGCCAGAGCCGGAGCTTACCGTGAGTGGAGTTCATGTGGAAACACCTGATGATCCAGAGTATATAAAATCACATCTATCATTCCGGAACGATGGGAGAATCTTGCTCGCGACTGTATATGGTTGCATTATTTTTGAACAGGACGGCACAGAGATAGAAAGATATCAATTGGCTGAGGTTCCTGATGAGATGTTTGAAGAAGAAGGGATCGATCCATCGGATGGAAGGCAATTAATGCATCCGGCATATTTGGAAACGATCCACGGAACGCGCAACGGGGATGTCTGGGCTTTATTTCAATTACCCTGCGACAATGATTTAGTTGAATCCGAAGGGTATTCCGTATATGAGAATTACATGCCAGTGATTGCAGTTTGGAATGAATCCGGGGAACTGGAATCAGTTATTGACCTGGAACCGGATTTTTTTCCATTCGCTTTTTTATGTAGCAAGTATGGGCCCAATTGGTCGGTTGGTAGTTACCGGGATACTGTCATTGTTGCATTGAATGAAGGAGCTTTTAAGCTATTCCGGCCCGGCAATGAATCCGAAGTAATGCAGTTTGAGAGGCTGCGTACTTGGTTTAAAATGTACGGTGTTATTTTATGGGAAGATTGTATCATGGTGCGGGGATCCGATAGTGGCCGATATAACTTAGATGGGACATTCGACTGGGATTATCTCCGTAACAGGTCACGGATTTCGCAGCGAGTACCAACCGGAGACAATACAATCTGGGGTTCAAACGACCTGGTTGGGTATTACTGGTATTCGCTTGACGGTGACGAGTACATGGTTACGTACAACGGATTGTGCAAAATCTCCGATTCCGGTCAGGTGCAGGAAATCATTGCTACAAGAGAGACCATCCACACAATTTTCAATCAAACACCATTTAATTCATATACTAGGCAACACTCGTTTACATTATCAAGTTTAGATGATGGCTGGCTGCTTCTGCCATATTCTCCCTTCGAAATTTGGACAGAGAGTAGTTACGCCTGGACAATCGGTGCGATTCAAACCGATATTGATTTGAATCCAATAGAAACAATCGAATTTCTAACGGATCAATCTGAAAATCTATTGGAAAATAAAGGTGAAGAATGTCCAATTTATGAAGTTGGCGATACTATCGACCTTCGATATATTTATACAGATTTCCAACTTGTTCCGGGAGGTTACCAGTATATTGACCATACATTACGCAGGTTTATTACCATTAATGAAAACTTTGAGGTAATTGATGTCCTGGACCGGTCTGAAGAAATCCCGAACGGCCGTTGGCAGGATATAGATCAGTGCAGAATCGACTCACGTGGTTATTATTATCTATTCGATTTCGATGAAAAACTGATCCAGGTTCTGGACCCGGATGGCAATTACGTTCGGAAATTCGAGCGGCTGGGTGAAGTGATTTTAGGTTACCCTGAATTCTTCAAACTTATTGAAATCGATACCCTTGACCGCTTGTGGGTTATTAACGATAACAGGATATTCGTTATTGATAGGGACGGTAATCTTGTTCGATACTTCAGGACTTTAAATGCGCGCCAGCAACGATCAACACAGTTGGAAGGGATATCAAACCTGCCTACCGAAAATCAACCCGTAGGCTATACGATCCTGCCAGCACAATCGGGATATACCGGTGGCTTTGATCCCCAGACTCCAATCGAACTTGATATCAGCGGTATGAGCTGGCTGGGTCTTGCCGGCGGCAGCCTGCCTGTGGGCTATTTCTACGCTATGGATCAGTCATCGCGTGAGATTGTCCTGTTTGACTGGCTTGGCAGGGAGCACGCAAGTTTCAATCCTCGCGATTTTGTTTCAGGCTGGCGAAGCTTGCTGATTATTGGTCCCGATGGATTCCCAATGGTGATCGATCCTGTTGAAGGGCAAATTACAGTCCTTGATCCTTACGGGGAAGAAACGGGAGTAATCGTTAGTGATGGCATGCCTATACCTGGCTACGGATTTACAAATGTGAACATGGACAGGTCGAAATTGACATACTCAGCCAGTTTGGTATTTACCGATGCACAGAATCGCCTGGTCCTGGCTGGGAACGATCCGCGTGAAATTCGTATTTTCCCTCTCATGGTAGGAGATATGCTGGAATTGCTGCCCCCTGAAGAATATACAACCGTAGAAGTTATCGAGCCGGAACAAACTGATGAACCCCTTGATGTTGTCATCGAAGTCCTTGAATAGCGAACCCGAATTAATCTTAAAATTACCCCCCTAATGAGTTGCCGGATCATAATGTGAGTGTACAATACCCATATCATTATGTGGGTTTCGTTTTAGATTGAACTAAAAAATCGTCCATGAACCAGACCACGCAACAGCAGCCTTCGACATTCACTCCCGTACGGATTCTCGTCGGGAGCTTCCTCGGCATGATTCTTGTCGGGACCATCCTCCTCATGCTTCCGATCAGCAACGCCGACGGGTCCGGGATCGGTTTTCTCGACGCGCTTTTCACGTCAACAAGCGCGGTATGTGTGACCGGATTGATCGTTGTCGACACCGCTACCGAATGGTCGAGGTTCGGGCAGACCGTGATCCTCGTGCTTCTCCAGTTTGGCGGGATCGGGATCATCTCGTTCGGTGCGCTGTTCGCGCTTATGCTTGGACAGAAAATTACGTTCCGCCAGAGGCAACTGATTTCAGAGCAGTACGGCAGGGGATCCGCGGTGAATGTCCTGACAATCATCCCGATTGTTGCGGCAACAACTCTCATTATCGAAATACTCGGGGCTGCGCTGCTTCTTCCGGTGTTTGTCCCCGAGTACGGGATCAATGAAGGGATCTGGCACAGCGTATTTCACGCGATATCCGCATTCTGCAACGCGGGATTTTCATCGTTCCCGGACAGCCTCCGGAATTACACCGGCAATACCTGGCTGAATTTTATAATCTGCGCGTTGATTGTTGTCGGTGGACTTGGATTCCCGGTAATCGCCGAACTCACAAGCCGGAAATATTCCCGCAAACGCATGAGCCTTCATTTGAGAGTGGTGCTGTGGTCGAGCGGGGTTCTTATCGTGATTGGCGCGATTGTTTTTTTCACGATAGAAACAGGATACGATGCGGGTTTCCGCGACCTGCCCTTACATTCAAAGTTCCTTTCATCCATTTTTCAATCTATCACAGCACGCACCGCCGGATTCAACACGCTTGAAATCGGCGCCCTCGCACCCGCGACAATTTTCGGGCTCCAGTTTCTTATGATCATCGGCGGAAGCCCGTCGGGGACAGCGGGCGGTATCAAGACGACAACATTCGTGGCAAGCATTGCGGCTGTGCGGTCGGTACTGACCGGCCGTTCCGACACACAGCTTTTCGACCGTCGACTTCGGAGCGAAACCGCGCGCCGGGCGCTGGTTCTGACCGCGCTTGCGGGTTTAATAATCGCGGTCGGGATGTTATTCATGCTGCTGACCGACACATCTCATACCCAGCCCGGACATCAAACGAATTACCTTGCCCTTGGATTCGAAACGGTAAGCGCGTTCGGTACTGTCGGGCTGACAACGGGGATTACGTCCGACCTCGCGGTGGGCCAGCGAATAGTGGTTATTTTCCTGATGTTCCTGGGACGTCTCGGCCCGATGACATTCGCGCTCGCGTTATCGGCGAGAAAACCCACCGAACACGTACAATATCCTGAATCGGATTTATTAACCGGGTAGAAAAAAGGTAGAATACGGGCAGGAAACAATCATGTCTACTTTAAAAGAATTCTGCATAATCGGGCTGGGGGCGTTCGGAAGCGCACTCGGCAAAGATCTGTTCGAGAAAGGATCCGTCGTGCTCGGGATCGACATCAACGAAAAACTGGTGAACGAGCACCAGGACCACTTCAGCCAGGTTCTCGCTGCCGACGCCACAAATGAATCCGCAATGCGGTCCGCGGGGATTGCCGATTACGATATTTGTATCGTCGCGATCGGGGATCGTATAGAGGACAACATCCTCGCAACACAGACAGCGATAGATATCGGGGTGAAAAGGGTCTGGAGCCGCGCGGAGACAGCACGTCACGCGAAGATTCTCGAGAAGCTCGGGGTTGAGAAAGTGGTCGATCCGGAACTCGAGATGGCTCACAGGTGTTCGAAAATTCTCGGGTCGCGGAGCGTGCTGGATATCATCGAATTTTCACCGGGATTCTCACTTATCGAGGTAATTGTCGGGTCGACTCATGCCGGAAAATCACTTAAGGAAATTAATTTCAGGCAAAAGTACAACGCGTCGGTGATCGCGATTCGGAGGCAGGACCGTAGCATCCCGATCGCGAGTCCGGATGATGTGATACTCGAAGGGGACGTATTGTTTATCGCGGGAAAAACGGAGGATGTAGAGAAGATCGAGAGGATATAGGAACCATGGCGTGAATGTCATTCCCTATTAAGCCACACTGTTCCGAAAGTGCTGGCCGTCATATAATTCAACCGCTATGAAGTTGAGCCACGAACACAGCAGTACAGCCATGATCAGGGTCATGCAGATTCCGTAAATTGCCCCTATTAATAGAGTTTGTTGCCAAATAAATGGATCTCTCATCTCGACAAGTAACACGAACCCATAAGTGCATGGTATTATATAGGAGTTTTAAGAGGGTGACCGATGCTTGCACTTGAAAACATAATCGAAACCATTAAACAAAACCGCGATGAAATCAAGAGTTTCGGAGTGACCAAGCTCGGTGTTTTTGGTTCAGTGGTTCGGACAGAAAACACCGACGAAAGTGATATTGATTTCCTGGTGCAATTTGAGAAAGAAACCTTCCGTAGTTTTATGGGACTTTGTTTCTTCCTCGAGGATCTTTTCCAGAGAGAAATAGACCTGGTTATAGAAGGTTCAATTAAGGATCGGCTCAGGGACAGGATTCTCAGGGAGGTTAAATATGTCGGAGGATTTTAAAGACTATCTATTCGACATGCTTGGCCGCTCTGACAGGATATTGGCTAACACAGGAGCTTCCCGCACTTAAGATGCACCTCACCATAATTATCTCTGAATTCGATGACATTAACAGTCCCTGAAGGAAATTTATTATTGGTTAAACGAAAAACTCCCCAATGAACAGGGAGTTTATTTTTTTCCTGGTGGAGCTGAGGGGAATCGAACCCCTGACCTCGACATTGCGAACGTCGCGCTCTCCCAACTGAGCTACAGCCCCACGGCCAATTTCGCCCAATAAATGGCGGCACAGTAATATACTCGCCAGAATGGGATTCGTCAAGAACTGTTTGCATCGTCGACAAGCACGTTCGACCCGGAAGTATTTTTAAGATTGGGAGATTAGAAAATGACATTATCGCCCCATGTGCAGAACTGGATCCCACGATTTTACATCTTCTATGTTATTCCCATTCTCGGGAGTGAAAACTCTGACTACCTGATCTTCTGTAATTCCACCTATCGGTAATTTTTTCTTATTAGGGGGGATCGGCCTGCAAATCAATGTGAATCGATTAGGATTTTCCAGGTATGGAATATCCGGATGGACTGTGGAAATATTTTGAACGTCCCAGGTAATAGAATAATCACCAATGAGATTATCAAGAGTGTAGCTTCGCGCTATAAAACCAGTGTCAACCAATGCATCAAAAGAGCTGTACATCCCATTGTGATTGGCAGCATAACCTAGTTGAGTTGAACCGAAAGATCTAAGTGACATTTTCCATGGATGCCCAGGGGGGTTGGGGGGCCTGCGAGCGTTATGAAAAAAGGATGTGATTGATATAGCAAACAGGATTGCTAAGGTTAAAATCACTACCCAGCGAATAATAAAATTACGTGTCAAATTCACTTCTGGCTTTTTTTCATTAACGTCATTCATTCCATACTCATTTTAATTATACACCAGGCTTGTGCACTCTGGAATCTTCCTCGATAACCTTATTCGGCTCGAAACCTCACTCAGCCTGTCAACGCCACCCACACGCAACAATCTACATCCCCTCCGCGTCTTATAATTAGTGCCATCAACTGAGGAGGTGTAAATGAAAGAATTAAAATCTTTAGCGGTTCTGTTTGTCATGTTAATTAGCGTGGTTTTAATAATGTCCTGTGCTCAACGACCCAGGCCGGGAAGAATAATCGATTGCATCGACCAGGGTGTAACACTAACCCTTGTGAATGGCTGGGAGGGTGAAACAATCGATACCGACTGGCGCGCATACAAGAGGATTCTTAAGGGCAGAGAGGATTTCATGTGGGTATTTCCACCGATCACCGCGAGGGATATCCCTGTTGCCGAGGTGGAGGATCGAAGCGGGTACATGAAGTGGAGATTCAAGGGAGTTGAAGGAACATTCGATCCGAACATCAGCCCGACCTCACGGGATTTTCCGGTTCCCCCTGGATTGTGGTCGATGGATCCGACCAAACTCGAGGTGCTTGGAAGCAACCGGGTGATCCTGGAATGGCCCGGCGTTCAGGGCACCGAGGCGACCGCGAGAATTTACGAGGTTATCAGGGGAACAGGCGATACAATGGCGATCCGTCGCACCTATGTTGTCACGTTTAATTATGGTGAAAACGCGTATGAGTTCGTGATGTTTATACCGAACCCTAACTTTGAGCGGGATTACATTGAAGCATTCTGGTCGTCGATCGAGGATGTACAGATCGGAATTGAAGAATGAGTAACTTGATAAGGGGACATCTCATTTCGCCAGGAATAAACAGGGGACATCTCATTTCGCCCGTCGAAATGCAGGTGTCCCCGAAACAGATTGACCAGTTAATCTCACTAATTAACCTGTTAATTGATCATCTTTATTGCGATCCGCTTTCAAGGCCGTTTTCAATCGCAGCGATTGCATCTCTAGCAAATCCTGCCCTCCACCTATCATCACCTTCCGCGATCTGCCTGAGGGCTGGAAGTGCAGCAGCCGCAGCCGGGCCAATTCCTTTTAACAACATGATCGCTCCGCTGCGATAATTATGACTTGTAGTATCAATATTAAGAAGATCAATCAGCTTTTGAATAAGCCAATCATCCGGGCCGGCTATGGCGATGTATGCGTAGACAGCACTTGAAGAAAACAGAACTCCATCATTGATTAATTCAATAATTGTTGGAAGAGAGTCAGATGCTGCCGGTCCAATTCGTTTAAGTGAGTCTAGTAAAAAATGGTAATCTTCTTCCCTGTTATCGATTTCATCAATGATTTCTGAGATGACGATCGATTCATTTCCACCGATTATAATCAGAAGACGGCAAAGTGTCTGTAACTCATACCCGTGATATTTATTTAGAGACTTAAGGAGTGCTGGTGCGGCTTCCGAAAGGTCGTCATCCGTATAAAAAGTCAGTGAGTAGATTGTGTCGTATCGGCGGTCCAAATCACTCTCATTTAACAGTTTTGTCAACAGATGAATAACAGTTTCATTTGAACCCTCAATAGCATTTACAGCCAATCGTGCTGGTTTATATATCCCGGGGTTTTCGTGCTGCGACAGGTCGATCAATCCAGGTAATGTTTCATTAGCGTCCAGACCGATTCTAGCAAGATGAGTAACAATATCCGTAAACAACGGATCGTTGTGAATATTATTCAAATCGATTCTATTTAACCGGTCTATTAAATATTGCAGTCTTTCAGGTTTCCTATCACCGATCAGGTAGAGTGAACTAGCACAAAATATGCGGACATGATCCGAGTAATAATAATTCCAATCATCATCCAATGATTCCCGAAGTGCAGGAACTGCACTCGCTGCGGCAGGACCGATATCACCGAGTGCAATCGCTGCAGCGCACCTAAGGCTCAGGCTGTACATATAATCAGCCCTGATCCAGCTTGACGCAACGCTCGCGTCATCTCCTTCCAGGATTTCAATAAGGTCGGGAACGGCATCGACCGCAAGATCACCGAATCCCCCAAGCATCCGGGCAGCGAACGCCCTGACATTGACATTTTCCGATTCGTTTAAGAGTCTCATGAAATAGGTAATGATATCGAAGGGATATTCTACCCGGGATTGTTCCCCATCAATTCTGGAGCCGGTAAAATTTGGCAGTGAAAAAAAATCTTCAACAAAAACCGGTTGATTTTCATCTTGCACGATCTGGTCGAAAAGTTCAAAAATTTGCTCATCCGAAAATTCTGAGTTTAGTGCGAGAACTTTTTCAAAAAAGCTCTCATTGACATCGACGCCGTAGAAATCGTGCAGGGATGCATTGGAGGGGTAGGTAATGCAGATGCAACCGACGACCAGGCCGACGGATATGTTTTTAATCATGTCAGATAACACTCTCCCAATTATTTCAGATATCATATCAGTTAGAAAAGATCAATATAAAGTGTATAAACCTCTTGAACATGTGGGCATAAAAAAAGAGACACCTTTTTAAAGGCATCTCTTTTGTCAAATCTGATTTTCCAAAGGATTTACTTTTCAACAGCTAATCATCGGCGGGTACGGGTCCTGCAATTTCAAGGGAATCGCAAAACGCAGGAGTCAGATCGGTGTTGTTCGACTCATCGGTCGCGCGCACCTCTATCTCCCAGATCCCCTGGTATAAACTTCCAATAACCAGCGATTCTGAGGAGTAATGACTGCTCCATGTATCCCACATGAAATATCCGGGACCTTTCTTATGGTACTGGTAAGTCAGGTTGAAGCTCTCGGTACAGTTGTCGGTTCCACTTACGTCGATAGTTACCTCGATCGTTCCCTCAGGATACGATGTACAGCCCGACACAATCGATGTTTCCGGCGGAGTCGAGTCAGAATCGCATGGATCGGGAGCGCCGGAGATATCCACAGGACCGAAATACGCGGGATTCGTATCGGGATTGCCGGATGCGTCGACACCCCTGACCTCGAATTCCCAGATACCATCATAAAGGCCGGGAATGTCGATAGTTTCACAGGCGTAGTGACTGGTCCAGGAATCGTAGAACGGATCGGCCTGGAGTTTCTTGTGGTAGTCGAAGGTGATCTCCGATGATGGTGTGCAGTTATCATAAGCGGAAACACCCAGCGTTATGAAAGTCGTTCCGGACGGGTAGCTGGATTTACCGGAAGTAATCCCAGTAACCGGCGGGGTCAGATCCAAATCGCACGGGTTACCCGCGATAGCCACATTGGCGCACAAGACCGGACTTGGATCCGGGTTTTGAAGTTCATCAACCGCGCGGAATTCAAAATTCCAGATGCCATCGTAAAGCCCTTCGACCAGAATAGCTTCGGATGAATAATGTGCGCTCCAGGTGTCGAATGATGACGATCCCGGGGCTTTCTTATGGTACTGGTACGAGAGATCGGCTATCTGGGTGCAGTTATCACTTCCCGAGACGCCGAATGTAATACTTGTTGTACCCACGTCGTAATCGAAACATCCGAAAGTCAGGGTCGTATCAGGAGGAATGGTATCGTTTTCGCATGGGTCCGGGGCGTCCGGATTGAATGTAAAATTGCACTCGGCGGGACTTGGATCTACTCTTCCCTCACTGTCCACGGCACGGATATCGATTTCCCAGTATCCTACTGTCAGGATATCGAAGAAAAGTACGGAACCGGGTGCGTACGACCAGTCGGTAACCGGGATACCATTTGCCGAGGTCCGGTATTCGTAGGTTAATTCTTCCGATGGTGTAAATGTGCTCGATCCTGTCACGGTCAGGGTGACATAATCATTAGGCCATTCTGTTTCAGGACATCCCGAGGTAATAGTTGTGTCCGGAGCCGTGACCGGTTCGTCGATCTGGAAATTACATTCAGCCGGTGTTTCATCCACACGCCCGTCCTCATCCACGGCTCGCACATGAATCTGCCAGTCGCCTGTTGTCAGGTTTTCAAGGAGTAGGGAATTACCCGTAAATGCAGTCCAGGCTGTGTCGAGTATCCCATTTTGATAGGTCCGGTAATCGAAAGTAATGTCGCCGGGCGCGGTGATTTCACTCGAACCGGATACTGTCAGGGTCAACGAACTCTCTGTGAAAAATCCTTCAGGACATCCCGAATCGATTGAGGTTTCAGGAGGCAGCGTGGTGTCTTCAAGGTTTGCCGGGAAATGACACTCTTCGGGGGTCAGATCAGCCTGTGCTTCGCTGTCAATTGCCCGGATATTGACGATCCAGTCGCCGGTTGTGAGATTCTGAACCGTAATTTCCGGTCCCGGGTGCGCGGTCCAGTCTTCCTGGAGAACACCGTTCCTTAATGTTCTGTACTCAAATGTGATCTCGTCGGGCGGGGTGAATCCGCTTGTACCTGAGACGGTCAGGATAATTGAATCCTGGAACCATGTACCATCCGGACATCCTGAATCGATCGATGTATCGGGAGGAGCGGTTCCTCCGTCGTAATCGACCACGAAAGTAATTTCCAATGGAGTTGGATCGGGCTGGCCGTCCTGGTCGATCGCACGGATCTGGACTAACCATTCCCCGGTAGACAGGTTGTTGATTACAATATCAGCACCAGAGACCCTTACCCAGCCCTGAACAAGTATCCCGTTTTTATATGCGCGCCATTCGTAACTGAGATTTTCTGTCGAGGTTGTTTCGCTTGAACCTGTTACGGTTAGCGTGATTGAACCCTGGCGGATAACCTCGTCGGGAAGATCTGTAACAATGGATGTTTCCGGTGGATCGCCCGGCAGGTCAGGTGTTACTCCTGAACTTCCTCCGCCACCGCATCCGACCATGATCAGGTAAATAACAAGTGTGATCAAAGTTAAAAGTAAAAAAAATCGGAATCCTCTGGCAAGATCGAACATTAGCTGTTTCCTCCTTGGAAAACCTCTAAAGATCCACACAATGCAGTTCCGCGACTACATAATGTTTCAAAATTAATATCCGATCTTGGGATGGAGGTACTTTTAACCAGATAAAATCAAACACAATTAATAATAAAATAAAAAAGTAAAAGCCATTTTGATAATTACCAAGCCACACGAATTTACGTAATTTTTCTGTAGGGGCAGTGCTTGCCCTGCCCATCAGGGGCGCGGCAAGCAACGCCCCTACATCTGGAAATTTTATAATTAACCAGGGCGCGGCAAGCAGCACCCCTACAAAAAAAACATGCTTTCACCATGCACAGTTTAGTAAGCCTGGTTAGATTAAAAAGCATGTTTCAACCGATCGGTTTTAATAGGGGACTTCCTGTCACTCACTCATTGCTCCTGATGATCTTTACAGAAACGCTTTCCGCTGATGGCACCGCCCCTGGTTTTTCAACTCCAACCCGGACCTTTTTTACCTTTGCATACGCAAGGCAGAATGAAGCTATCTTCTCAGCTAAAGCCTCCAGCAATCTGAACTCATGAACCTTAAGTTCATCCAGCAGTTTTGCAGTCAGATTATGATAGTCCAGAGTGTCCTCAAGCTTGTCTGACTGACCGGACTTCATAAGGTTGAGCATTAGATCAATATTGATCACAACGTTCTGTTTCTCGATCCACTCGGAATCCTCGACACCGATAAGCAGTTTAACTCTGAGGTTCCGAATATGAATTTGGTCCATGTGGCGCCCCTGATGTTTAATGATGATCCATTTTTACAAATATCTCTGTAATTCTTAATTTCCGACCCTGAATCCCTTATGGCAGGGTAAGTCTCCAGTAACCCCTTTGTTTTCAGAGTTTTCTATCCCCGAAAGAGGTATTATACCTGAAATCGTATTGATTTGGGAATCTCAATCGATCGCCCGGTTTGAGCGGAAGTTCCCTCTTTCACGAACCCCCCCGTCAAGGTATAATCTTTGTTCATGGAGGATGATATATGGAACAGCGTGTTGTCAAGTATCTCCCTGAAAATAGCCCGGTAAAAATTGAAAAATTTAACTGTGAATACCAGGCTTTCAAGGAAGCGACTACTTTCGCATCCCGGAAAGATGAGGGGGTGTACGCATCCATCAATTTTTTAGTTATCCCGTCATCGGAGGATGATGTAAAGAACCCTGGCGGGATCGAGGCGGTCGAGTTTATATTTGTACTCTTCGATGTTTTCGATCACTTTCTTTCGAGCGTGCAGGGTCTTGCCGGACCTGGAAAATATCCGTCGGGAAAGAAAAAATACCGTTCAAGGTGGGTTTTCGATGTAGACGGAGCGTTCAGCATGTACCATGCGCTTGCGTTTCCAACCCAGGTCAGGTTCCTCGATGGCAGCATCTGGCGCTGTAACCGACCAGAGTGTGTTGACTGGATAAATGAAATAATAGAAGAGTCCGGATCAAAAGTCAGTGAAGACGATATTTTCCTCGATGGCGGTTTGCATGAGGGCTTGAGCGACTAATGGGACTTAAAAGAAGGATTTATAATGACAGGACACCTTTACTTAACAGGATTTTCAGGCTCGGGTAAGTCGGCGGTCGGGTCTGAACTGGCCCGGCGGCTGAAAGTGGATTTCATCGATCTTGACCTGGAAATCGCGTCTCGAGCGGGAAAAGATCTTCTCGATCTGTTTGCCGATAAATCTGAGCAGGCATTCCGCACGATGGAACTCGAATTCCTCAATGAACTGGCATCGAAAGTGGAATCCGGTGAGAAAGGCAGCGTGGTTGCCCTCGGCGGTGGCACCATGATGAATCCGACTGCCCAGGAGATAGTCCGCGAATCCGGGAAACTTGTATGGCTGAGGGCTAAGTGGAGCACGCTTTTTGAACGCCTGATCGAGGTTACCGACCGTCCGCTTTTACAGAAGGCCGAAAAACTTCATGAGTTCATCCAGTACAACCGGCCATTCTATGAAGGACGGCTTCCGGGATACTCGCATTGCGACCTGGTCCTCGATGTCGACCACATGGGTCCTGAGGACACCGCGACCGCAATTATCCGGTTAATGGACTCCGCCTGGTTCCTGACAGTCAGCTTTTTTGAAAGGACACACTCCGTTATTTGCGACTCCGGTCTGCTCGCAAGGGTCGGGCAGATGCTTTACCAGCTTGGAATTCTCCCACGCGGCCAGGTCTGGTTGATAACTACCGGAAATCTCGACCGGGATAACCTTCCACTTGCGCGAATTGTAAAGGAAGACCTTGAAAGTACGCGACAGGAAGTCAGAGTATTAAGGATTCCGGATGGCGAGGAAGCGAAAACACCCGAGCAGGTGTATCGAATCCACGACGCCCTGCTTGGGGCGGGAACATCACGTGAGGATTTGATAATCGCTCTCGGAGGCGGGACGGTCAGCGATGTAGCGGGATTTGTTGCCGCGACCTACCTCCGTGGGATCGATATCGTCCAGATTCCAACGACGCTTGTCGGGATGGTGGATGCATGCCTTGGAGGAAAAACAGCCATTAATCACCCGCGCGGTAAAAACCTGGTAGGTGCATATCACCAGCCGAAGACGATCCTTATCGACCCGGTGGTGCTGAACACATCCGCGGATGAATATTATCTCGCCGGTCTTGCCGAGCTTGTGAAGTACGGCTGTGTCGCGGACCGGTCGATCATCGATGAGTGCGAGGCAAACTGGGCGGATATTTTAAACCGTCCGACATGGGAAGAACAGTGGACACGTGAGGGCTGGGGCGAATTGAAAGGCAATCCATGGATATTGATCGATCTTATACGTAAGGGGTTGCAGATTAAATCCCGAATTGTCTCGGCTGATGAACGGGAAATTACCGGGGAAAGGACGATCCTTAATTTCGGGCATACTTTCGCGCATGGTTTTGAAAACGCGAGCGGATACACGATTCCGCACGGCCAGGCGGTTGCGATCGGTATGAGGGCTGCGTTCCGGCTCGGGCGCGACAGGGGGTTTATTACAGAGGATGAAGTCGCGAGGATGGATCAATTGCTGGGAGTGCTGGCGTCGGTCGATATGATTCGAAATCTCGATGTGGAAAAGATACTTGTGGCGATCCGGTATGATAAAAAACGCGGCAGGGAAGGGCTTAAATTTGTATTGCCGGTACGGTTAGGCGAGGTCGAGATATTTGAGGATGTCACGGAAGAGGAAATCCGAAAGGGCATAGAGAATTTGATGGGGTAAAAGGGTAACCCACATCATAATCCGGTTGCCGTTTATTAACATCTCAGCGAAAAGTACCGTCAGCTTACAGCCGTTGCTCCTGGTTTTTTGATGTTTCCCTTGTTGTTTTCCTCCTCGTTTTTTTTGATAAAACTCCGGAACCCGACGCGCGATAAGGCAACATAGTGCCCGAACGGCCATGTAAGATCGACCGCTGACTTGCCCCGGCATTGACTGGGTGTGGCAGGCTTCCCTGGTACTTCCCCGCTTTCGCATAAGCTACGGCGGGTGTCAAGCCGTAAAACTTCTCCGCCTACCCGAAGGTGGCGTGGCTACTAGCGCTCAGCTTCAAGAGCTGGAAATCACGCGCCGGATTCCGTATGGAGGTTATTCCCTGCAGTGGGTACAGAATAGCCTCCATAGTGAGTATAGCATAAAGATGGGATTTTGTCAAGGGTGGACATGGAAAAAGTGGGGATTTTTATTGGATTGGTAGGCCCACATCTACCTGATGTGGGGGGGGGTTGGAAATGGAACCCATATCAGATAGATATGGGTCTACCGCTCTTGGGCAAATTGTAGAATTCATCAAGGAAACGCTTCGCTTCGAGTGGATTTTCGCAGTCCAGAATATAGTTTCTTTGCTGGGTTTTTACAACCAGTACATCGTCAGACCAACCGTAAAACTCTAATGTGTTAGTTAACATGCCGTTCGAGATACTAAATAAGAAACCGAAAATTTGTATTAAAAACCAATTCATAAATCCTGATGTTGTTTTTGTATAATTTGATGACCGTGGTGTCTTCCGCATTATTCCAATTTCAAGGATGCTGGGACTATCTAATCTCTTCACTCTTTTTGAGAAACGTGCTAATGAAATCTCCAAATACGAGTCAAAAGCCCTGACGCGAAGTTTAGGCGCATTCAAGAAAAAGTACGCGCCTATTATTGTAACCACAAGCAACTCAACGAAATACATCATTCTCATGCCATTAATCACATCAGCCATTCCATCAATCACCTCCACCTCTGCCATTCCATAATTCACCTCAGCCATTCCATAATTCACCTCAGCCATTCCATCAATCACCTCAGCCATTCCAGAAGATTGCTGAAGGTACATCATTATGACTATAGAAGCAAAGAACAATGTAACACCACAAACAATAACCAAGATAATCGGTAAAAGTATAGAGTAATTATAACTCCATTCGTAATCAAACATCTTTTTGCGTTTATTCGTTTCAACTGACATGGTTCTCCCTCACTTGATATCTCATTACCAGGATGCCATTCACATGCGACGCGAGCTGAATTGGTAGGCCCACATCTATCTGATGTGGTGGGGGGGTTGAAAATGGAACCCATATCACATAGACGGGTGGCGGCCGCAGACTGAGCGAAGGCGTGTCTGTGGGTGAATCAAGTAGCCCATGCACCCTCTGCCCGGGTTCTATTAATAAATTTCTAGATGTCTTGTCAGGTTGAATC
Organism: uncultured bacterium; assembly: GCA_965369865.1. Lineage (GTDB taxonomy): Bacteria > JAJVIF01 > JAJVIF01 > JAPKYR01 > JAPKYR01 > JAPKYR01. The sequence continues at coordinate 19,692 of CBDURU010000049.1, forward strand.
ATTTTCCGGTCCCTGTTTCTCGATTGTACCATACGCCAATCGCTCCTGAACATGTCCTATTAGTATATAGAGGACAAACGTTTCGATACTTCGACAGGCTCAAGGAAAGAAACAGCAACAGGTAACCCGGGAACCCAGGCTCCACCTTTAATAAATTCAACATAATTACCGTGGGTTCCCGGGCTACTGGACTCCACCTGTCAACGGCACCCAGGGGGACGCACTGCCGTGCAGTTCTACGGGTTGTTGACGGCAGCGGCACCCGTATCCCGATACGGCTGAATGAGTCAAAACCGAAAATCCCGCCTGTCTCCCTGAGACACCAAAAACGGCACGCGAGCACAGTCATACTGGGGATCACGCCTGTCTCAGGGATACGTTAAAATTACGAAAAAAAAGGGGAGATACGGATACACCCGATACGGGTAAAAACATCACGGGCTATCCAACCGCGGGATGTGGCTCTGATAGAAAGTCATTCGCAAATGCAGAGATGTATAGATTGGAGTTGGCAGACCGCTCACTGACGTTCGCGGTACTGAGATGCATCATCTCCTCCAATACTAATACATCCCCCCTTGACGATGGTTGAATCCGGGGGTACACTACATCCAGCAATGAAACCATTATCACATATATCTTCTGTCATTGTAGTCGTCGTTACTGTTACGCGGGCCGGCCCGTAAGCAAACCACTTGCTCCGATAACGGGACCGGCCTTCAGAGAAAAAGTGAAGGCCGTTTTTAATTTTAGGCGCCTTCACAGCAATCGGGGCCTCGTAACGTATACCGACTGCAACGAGGTACGAAACAATGTCTCAGGACACGAAAAAGGAAATCAAAACAAAGAAAATAAAATCGCTCGATGGGCGCTCGTACGATCCGAAAGAAGTTGAATTGGACTGGTACGATATCTGGGAGAAAATGGGCGCGTTCAAGCCCGAGTATAACGGTCCGGGACGGAAATCGACCGGGGTACCGTGGTGCTGCATCATCCCGCCGCCGAACATCACCGACCAGCTCCACATGGGCCATGGACTCAATTTCACGCTCCAGGACCTTGTGGCGAGAATTCGACGGATGGAAGGCCGCGATGTGCTATGGCTTCCGGGGATCGACCATGCGGGAATTGCTACACAGGTGAAGGTCGAGGAAGCCCTTGCCAAAGAGGGCACAACCAAGGAAGAACTCGGATACGAAAAATTTCTCGAACGCGCCTGGAAATGGAAAGAGGAAAAAGGCGGACGGATCCTGGAGCAGATTCGCGAGCTTGGCAGTTCCTGCGACTGGGATCGCCTTTGCTTTACACTCGATCCGGGACCGTCGAAAGGAGTTAGCACAGCGTTTAAAATCCTGTATGACAAGGGTTACATTTATCGCGACACCCGCATGGTGAACTGGTCGCCAATGTTCCAATCCGCGATCAGCGACCTTGAGGTGGTTTACAAGGAAGAGGACGGCGCGCTTTATTACATCAATTACCCGATGAAGGACGGCGGCGGGCACATCCAGGTCGCGACCACCCGTCCCGAGACAATGCTCGCGGATACAGCCGTAGCTGTGCATCCGAATGATGAACGGTTCAGGGACATGGTCGGAAAAATTGTAATCCAGCCGTTGTCTAATGTGGAAATGCCCGTCATCGCGGACGATTACGTAAAGATGGAATTCGGTACCGGCGCTCTCAAGATCACTCCGGCGCACGATCCGAACGACTACGAGGTGGGGCGGCGGCACAAACTTGAAATGCCCAGCATGTTGAACCTGGACGGGACGCTATCCGATCTCTACCCGCCCTATGCCGGCTTGTCGGTACTGGAAGCCCGTGAACGTGCGATTAAAGAACTGAAAGAAAACGGTTTCCTGACAAAAACCGAGCCGATCAAACATCAAGTTGGGCACTGCCAGCGGTCGGACTGCCAGGTGGAGCCGATGATATCGGAACAGTGGTTCTGCAGGATGACCGAACTTCTGGGTCCGGCCAACGACGCGGTGGGCGAAACGGACGCGAAGCCGGGTGAATTCGACTGCACATTTTTCGCGCAGCGGTGGTCGAAAGTGTATCACGACTGGCTGAATCCGGAGACGCTTCATCCATGGTGTATTTCAAGGCAGTTGTGGTGGGGACACCGGATCCCCGCGTATTACTGCGATGACCCCAGCCATATTACGGTGTCGGTGGGTAAACCGGACAGTTGCGATAAGTGCGGATCGACAAATCTGAAACAGGATCCCGATGTGCTCGACACATGGTTCTCGTCGTGGCTCTGGCCGTTGACAACCCTCGGCTGGCCCGATGAGACGGACGACTTAAAAAAATTCTACCCGACAGATTTCCTTCTTACCGCCTATGACATCATTTTCTTCTGGGTGGCGAGGATGATAATCGCCGGATATGAGTTCCGCGGCGCGACCCCGTTCGACGAGGTTGTATTCACAGGATTGATAAGAGACGAGCACGGCAGGAAGATGTCGAAATCACTCGATAACGCGATCGATCCACTGGACCTGATCGAAGAGTACGGCCGTGATTCATTGCGATTCACCCTGTCGCACCTGTCGTTTTCCGGAAGCCAGGATATCAACCTCGATCCGTCGCGACTCCAGGCGTCCAGGTATTTCATGAACAAAATCTGGAACGCGTCGAAGTTCGTAATCATGAATCTCGGGAAGGACTTCACCCCTACCCCGCTCGATGAGATTATCGGGAATCCGGCGATGACGCTTCCCGACCGGTGGCTCGTGTCAAGGCTGATCGGTACGGTAAATGAAATTGAAAAGCATCTCGCGATCTATGATTTCGGCCAGTACGCGAGCAGTTTGTACAGTTTCGTGTGGGATGATTTCTGCGACTGGTACGTGGAGATCTCCAAGTTCCATCTTTACGAGAACGAAGCGAGCGAGCGCAGGCAGCTTGTGAGGAGCATTCTTTATCACACGCTGGAGACAATTTTGAAGTTGATGCATCCGATTGCGCCGTATATCACAGAGGAACTTCATGGCGCGCTTCACGGACAGGGTGAGACCGATCGATGCGCGAATGCCCGGTACGTGCCGCTGATCGTGGAACAATGGGTCGGGGAATATTTCTCAACGAGGGATTCTGAACCTGAGATCGAGGATGCGTTTTCAATTATTCGAGAATTTATCAGGACCGCGCGTAATTTACGGAAGCTGGTCGGTCTGGCCGACTCTAAGGAAATTGCGGAAGTGCAGTTCGCATCGAGTGAAGATTCGATTGTAAAATTGCTTCTTGAAAATGAGCAGGATATCGCCAGGCTTATGAAAGCGAAGAAAATCCGGGCTATTGGAACCTCAGATAAACCGGCAAATTCAGTTGGATCATCGATTCTGGACGATCTGATTTCCGTTCACCTGCCGATCGACGAGTCACTCGACCTTGGAAAGGAAATTGAGCGTCTCGAGAATGAGATCGGAAAAAAACAGAAGTACGCTGAGAGTATTTCAAAGAAACTGAACAATCCGGGATTTACAGAGAAGGCGCCATCGAAGGTGATCGAAAAGGAACGCGAGAAGCTGTCGGAAACCGAGAAGGTCATTGGTGAATTAGAAGAGAGAGTGAAATTGTTCAAGGGAGCTGGGTAAGTAACAGAACCGCGAACGCAAGTGAGCGGTCTGCCAACCCCACCAGTTTCAGTACCGCGACCGTCAGTGAGCGGCCTGCCAACGTGACCAACTCAGTACCGCGAACGTAAGTGAGCGGCCTGCCAACGTGACTTCTTACTCCCGCACATATACTTCCATCGGTTTCCCTTGTTCATGGAGCACATAATCTATCACGCTTTCCAGCTCCTTCTCTTTCCACAAGTACTTTGTGCTGCCATGCCTTGCCCATCGTTTTCGGTCTTTCGTATCAAATCCTGCCTTATTTAATGCCCTGCTCGCGTAAATTTTAAAATCCTTCATCACCCGTTCCGGCTTATCATCAGCCGATACAATAACATGCACGTGGGTCGATCTGACATGCATTACGATCAGCTCCCATTCCCTGTATGAACAAACCCCCTTGACAGCTTCCAGGACTAATTTTCGGTGTGGCTCGTCCAGGTGATATTGTGGTTGCTTCATCGATACATTTTCACGATGCTGCCAGTGGGGGTCAGGTCCTATAAAAGGTGACCCATACGTCGTCTTTGAATGGTGAGTCGATCCTGAAGCATCGCCATGTAACCAGGTACCGTAACATCTGAATACAATGTGGTAGGCAAGTGGTACTCGTGAATTAGATAGTGAGAGTTTTCCCATGTAAACTAAACGGATGGGGAAGGCAAAAGCTGACATGATTAATAGGGAAATGGGGGAATTTTTTAAGGCCGCTCACTAACGTTCGCGGTACTGTGGTGGAGTATACTGTAACCTGGCAGGCCGCTCACTAACGTTCGCGGTACTGTGGTGGAGTATACTGTAACCTGGCAGG
>CBDURU010000050.1:0-23838 GCA_965369865.1 uncultured bacterium
TGTTCTACGGTTTGTCGTTTTTTCGAGGGCTTTAAATGATTAATTTTTCCTATAATTATTACTCCTGTTGTGGCGGGGGTTTTTTTATGATTACATTCCGGGGAAAGTTAAGGAAAATTCGCAACATATGATAGAGAGCCTTTTATTGAAAAAATTACGTCTTGAGATTCTCCCACTGCTCGATGGGAATCGAATCGCGCTGATTGAAATACTCGCTGAAATAATGTCGGGTGGAACCAGGATCCCCAGAAGACTCGCAAGGACGGGTAAGAAGGTAAAGGAATCGGTTATCAAATCACTTGAAGAGGACGGTTTAATCGGGGAAATAAAATCTCTGGATCCATCGTTCGCCGGTTACATTTATGAATCCCTCCTCGAACAGGGCCGGGCAGAGAAAGGTAAAGATAAGCAAACCAGGCGTCGAAGGGGAGGGATTTTCTATACGCCTCAATACGTAACACAATTTCTTGTCAAATCTGCTTTTGATTCGATAAAGCCGGGATTAAAAAAATCGCTCCCGAGGATTCACGATCCCGCGTGCGGCGGAGGCGCGTTTCTGCTGGCGGCATACAGGGAAATAAGAAAACGATATCCCCGACTCAGGATAAAAACGATTTTGGGAAACCTTTACGGCACCGATTCGGATCGTGAGGCTATACATGTCGCGTATCTGGCGTTATGGCTGGAAACGGGATGCAGTGAATCAAGCTGGAAAATCCTCCAGAGTAATATCAGGACAGGCGATTCGTTAAAAAAAATCCTGGAGGGTAAAACAAATCAGTATGAAATCGTAGTTGGGAACCCCCCATACCGGAACGTCAAACGAGGGATACAAAAGGCAACCCGGGAATTCTGCAAAGCGCATTACCGGTCGGTGAAAGGACAGTGGGATATCGCGGCACCATTTGTTGAACTGGCAATGGATCACCTGCTCGTTCCCGGAGGTTCGATGGGGTATATCCTGCCGAACCCGATCCTTCTGGCCGAGAATTACCAGCCTGTAAGGGAGATTATTCTTGAAAATGACCTTGTGATGTTCGGACCCGCGGGGCGTCCATTTGAGGAACCCGGTGTTGAAGCCAGCCTGCTGGTGGTCCGAAAAGGAAGATCATCAAGGAGAAAGATAACCATACTGGATGGCCGCGATGGAAAAATAAGGAAATCAGGCTCGGTAAAGAAAAATTTAATTTCAAGGCTTCCATTTCTCATTTTTTCACACCTTGCCGATGAAGGAAGGCTCGAACCTGTACTGGACGCGAGGGATTGTGGGAAATTAACATGCCTTGGAGATCTCGTGAAGTTCACACGAGGGATTGAGTGCGGTAAGCGTGATGAAAGAGTGATAAGGAATTTCCCGAAAGGGACAAGCGGGTTTCCACTGGTTGCCGGGGAAGCACTCAAGCCATATAGCGTGGAATCCACCTACAGGTTCACAGCGCCATCGAACAGGATGGGCTACAAGGATCTAAAAAGCGGGGGACTCTGGAGCGGAACAGCACAACTTTTAGTGAGAAGGGTAGCGGACAGGCCGATAGCAGCAGTGGCAAGCCCCCCTATGCTGGTACTGAATACGATTTATGTCGTCCAGGCGACCGGCACTTGTGAAATCGATCCGTATTCAGTATCAGCCCTGTTCAATTCGACATTTTTCCATGAATTATTCCGTGAGATATTCTCGTTCGATGACCGGCTTTTCCCGTATCTCCGAACATCGCAGCTCGGAAGGGTACCGGTGCCGAAAATGGCGATGAATGATGTCTGGTTAACAATGTGGTCAAGGGAACTGCATGAGTTCAAATTAGCATCCAAGGGAGTTAATGGACCTATTTTTGAATCCTTGCAGGGGAAAATCAATGAGCGGGTGGAAAATTTGTACCAGGGAAGTTACTGAAAATTATTCCGTGAAAGTCGCCGTAGCTTCCTCAACCGTATCAAATACCTTAAAGATATCCATCAATTTAGTAATTCTAAGGAGGTCTTTAATTGGATCGTTTGGACCGGCAAGAACGAGGTCGCCGGAGTTATGCATGCAGATCTTAAGGCAGGAGACCAGGTGGCCGAGTCCGGCTGAATCGATAAAATCAACCGAACTGAGGTCGATGACGATTCTGTACTGATCGTTATTGAGCAGCTTCTGTAAATACTCTTTTAGATATGAAACACTGAAACTGTCCAGATCACCGGTGATAGCCAGGATTACAACTGAATCTGTAGTTGATTGATTAATCTTCACAATAATTGTTAAACCAAATTTAAAGGCAGGATAATCATCTGAGATGATTAAATCAAGTGAACTTCAGCAAAATGTTCGAGTGGAGAATATTAAACGATTAATTGCGGGCAAGTTTCAGGGCCTCGTCAACATTTTCGCATAATTTAAGGACACTCTGGATTTTCAATTTCCTGATAATTTTGTTGATATTCTCATTTTTACTGACGATCATAAAATCCCCCTTATGTCTTGAACATTCCTGTGAACCGATGATTAGTTCACCGTTACCGCTTGAATCAATATACTCCACGTTGTTCAGATCAACAATGATTTTAAATTCACCCTTGTTAAAAAGCTCCTTTAAGCATTCATTAAACAGCGGTGCGCTACGAATGTCGAAATCACCCGAGACTGTCAGGACTGTAAACGATTCGTGAAGATTCTGATCAATCTGCATTAATGTCTCCTCGTCCAGGATTGCTGCAATAATCATCTCCTGATTTTTTACATGTAAAGGTACGATAAAATACTGTCAGCGGTAAATAATTGGAATCCAATCACTGTCCTGCAATCGCACACCTATGGTTCTTACTTCTCTTGCCGGTACGCAGATAAACTCTTCATCCCTGCACTGACTTTAAGTAAACTTAATTAATTAAAATTATAATACAAAAATATACTTCGGTCAAGGATACCAATCGTCCTGTGTATTTTCCTCAGGGCTTTGAATCTGATCCAGTCACCGGAAAGCTTCTCCAGAGTTGATTTTTCCACGGCAACCCGTAAAATGGGCTACCCTACAAGAAATTATCCGGTTGAAAATTGAAAAAGGGGAAGTAGTCATGATTATCAAACCAGGCGATGAATGACAACCATACGGGTTACGCGAATTCATCGGGAGTTCCAGAAACCGGATGACGGTTTTTTTTAAGGAAGATATCAATGTTTCCGCGTTGGATTTATATAGGGCCAATTTTTAAGGACGCACATATTTCTTATGTAAAAAAAAGGAGTACAGCATGATAATAGGCATTCCTAAAGAGGTTAAAATCAGGGAATATCGGGTAGGGATGACACCCGGTGGAGTGAAAAGACTCATCGACCGGGGCCACAAGGTTGTTGTTGAGAAAGATGCAGGGATTGGCAGCGGACTTCCTGACGATCTCTATATTAGAGCGGGTGCAGAGATCATTCCGGATATTAAAGCTGTATATGAGCATGCAGACATGGTGGTGAAAGTCAAGGAACCGATTGAGCTTGAGTATGACCTGATTCGTGAGAACCAGATTATTTACACTTATCTCCATCTGGCTGCTGATAAAAGGCTGACAGAGGTGTTGATGGAATGCAAGTGCATAGCGATCGGTTACGAGACGGTCGAGCTGTCTGACGGCACGCTGCCGCTTCTCAGACCGATGAGTGAGGTTGCGGGACGTATGTCCATCCAGAATGGCGCCTCAATTCTGCAGAAAGAGCACGGCGGGAAGGGCATTTTGCTTGGAGGTGTTCCTGGAGTTCGTCGGGGAAGGGTCGTTATAATCGGAGGTGGAGTGGTCGGGAAAAATGCTGCCAAGATGGCTGTCGGGCTTGGCGCCAAAGTGGACATCCTGGATATCAACCTGGAAACCCTTGATTATCTTGACGACATCTTTGGAAGCAGGGTACAGACACTTTACTCGGACGCCGAGACGATCCAGGAGACAGTTTCCATGGCTGATCTTGTTGTTGGAGCGGTTCTGATCCCTGGAGCAAAAGCGCCGCATCTTGTATCAGAAGAGCTGGTTTCTAAGATGGAGGAGGGTTCTGTGATTGTTGATGTGGCTATTGACCAGGGTGGATGCATTGAGACAATACATAAGACCACTCATGAAAATCCGACATTTGTAAAGCATGGCGTTGTTCATTATGGTGTAACAAATATTCCTGGCGCTGTTGCGCAGACCTCCACTTTCGCGCTGACAAATGCGACCATTGATTATGCCGTGATGCTGGCGGATTTGGGCGCCGTTGATGCTGTTCGCGGTGATCCTGCACTGGCGTCGGGAGTCAATGTGTACAATGGTCATGTGGTCTGCGAACCGGTTGCGGATTCGCTTGATTTACCATATCAGCCCCTTCATCAACTGATTAATTGATCATTTAAGGCTCTGAGAAAAGGCGGGAGATGTATTAATTCCCGCCGAGGTTGGCGAATGGCTGGGCAATGCTGTGGGAAGCCAGGTGCTACCAAAACGCAAAATTCGGTTTCCTGCCTAAAGTGCTTGCCTACGATCCTTAATTTATTAACCGCATCGATTGATTAGAATTACCGCAAAATTTCATCAAGACTCATATATCGAGGAGACTGTACCTTTCCGATGTTAACAGGTTCAATTTCTAATGGCTCTCCTTTAATTTTTACAATGTATTTCCCTTGTCCTTTATAACCTGGTTTATTGCATAGCTTGATTGAGGCTACTTCCGCATAGTGTGTAATCGCACTGATAGGCCTTGTCCGATATATTGCAATGTATTTAATATAAGGAATACGAGCCTTTCTAATCCTTATTGCGTACCATTGTTTCTGCCCCAGAAATGTCTCATGAAACCCTTCTTCTTTAGCCGGACACACAATAGTATTCAGTTTTGTAAAATGGGCATGTAATTCCGATCTCGGTACTCTTTTCCTCTTCCCTTTTTTAGCGGTTTTCCTCTTAGCTCTCGTTTTCCCTCTATCAATCCCGATTATCATGTCCTGCACTTCAATCCCAACGTCACTTAAAACTCTTATGCGGGTTAACGCATTTATTATCTGTTTAGGTGTATATTCTTTTTTTAAACGCTTTCTTAAAAGACGCACTAATGATGTATCTTGTGTATTTACAAGGTCTTTTAGATCTTGAAAAACAGCATTGCAGGCATCCCTGGTTTTCTTGTATTCCTCTATTTTGCCGCTCTTGACGGAATCAGGCGATAACAAACCGAGCAGCCATGCCGCTTGCTCAGAACTAATTCCACTGTCCGTATCTAAAACCTCAATATCAAATGGTTCAAAAAGTAACCGATCTTTCCCCTTTCTGCTGAATGCGTCAAAAACTTTAATTCGATTCCCATTAGTGAGAATGCACCAGGGAACACGATTCAGGAAAGCATATGTCAGAGCCTGACTTATGTGTTTATCTTTACTGAGAGGATTTCTGAAACGTTTCGCTTCGACGATCACGCTGGGTGTATCTTGTCCAGCGATAAAAAGTGCATAATCTGCCTCTTGTTGATCGGGGGTTTCCTTTCCTCCGCGCCATCCCAGACGCACCTGATCCAGCTCACGCAGATCATAGCCCAATGCTTCAATTAATGGATCAATCAGTATTCGCCTGGTTTCAGTTTCAGTTAAAGAAGAAGCCGTGCCGGCTTCCATTAGGCTCTTTATCTTCCTTTTAATTTGAAAAAAACGGTCACGTAACAACATAAACCCCTCCGTTTGGCAGGATTGCCGGAAAAATCGGGTAATGTTGAGATAAGAAATCTAATTCATTCACATGATATCCTGTATAAAATGAATATTCAACTTGGGAATGTCATTCTCGGCAATGTCAGCGGTCGTGAAAGCGATGATGAGCTGACATTGTTTAAAAGCACAGGTCTCGCGATCTTTAAAGAAGCGATCAAACAGGACATCGGCACCGATTTCGAATTCTGATGAAGTTCTTAATATGGCGAAACATCTCAAGAACGTGCATGTCTTAATATGTACATTCTTTGATTTATGCTACACTACCGCCGTTCTGAATTTAATGTAAATCGGGACAATAATAGTAAAACCTGAAGGAGTACCGACGTGAAGCTAATCCGAATAATCGCAGCCCTCGTAATTTTATTGCTCACATCGACACCCGCGCTTGCCGAAACCCCTGGCCAGTACATGGATAAAGAAGTTGAAGAATGGACCGATATCGCTATGAAAAACGGGTTCAATATCCTTGAAACCTACAGGGATGAGATCGGTGCGGACAATGTAACCTATACACTCGAACTCACGCCGGGTGTCTACCATTTTTATTTTTCGGGCGGTATGAATGTTGAGGACCTCGATGTTTATGTCTACAGCTCCGATGGATATACGCTGACGTCGGATACTCTGCCGGACAAAATCCCGATAACAGTTATCAAGCTTGTCGAGCCTGCTACGGTGGATGTTGAGATCACAGCCTGGTCGTTCATGTCGGGCCGGAGCGACGGAATTTATTGCTTTCTTGTGACATGCGAAGATGAGGGCGAAATTCTTTCCATGTCTTTGAACGGTGCTGAATAGCATAAATCGTCGCACATCCATTTTGAATATAATTAAACTGCTTTGTGAGCTTGTGAATGAAAACCGGATCGCAAGCCAGTTTCCTGATCCTCAACCGGGTTGAAATCAGAGGCTGGATCCGGATAGCTTTACCGGTACAGGATATAAACATAAGAATTGCGAAGGTTGTGGACGCTCTTACAGACGAATTCCATTGTAAATTATCATTCTCAACCTTGACAGACTATATAAAAATATTATAATTTAACCTTATCTAATTATATTTAGATATTTTCTAAGCAGCTTTAAAGGACTGGGATTTTTCATATGAAGGGGGCGTAGAGGGTAACCGGTATGAACCGAAGGCAAATCCTGTATGGTATAGCTGCTCTTCTTGTCGGCGTGGCTTTTTATCTAGTAAACAGGCCACCGGAAGAAGTCTATTTCGTGCCCGACGGCTTGAGCCTTCACGACCGGGTTCCACAGTTCTTCGGTGTAATCGGAAATAATCTCCCAAGTTTCATCCACACGTTTGCATTTATTCTTATAACAGTCGGCCTGCTTGGATGCCGTGACAATAAAACGGCAATGATCGTGAGCATGTCATGGTTCGCGATCGATGGTTTGCTGGAATTAGGCCAGCATCCTGCGTACAACCAGGCGCTTTTAGAAAATATCCCCGGATGGTTTGAGTCGGTGCCCATACTGGAGAACGTAAAACCTTATTTTTCCTGCGGACGCTTTGAGGCCCTCGACCTGGCAGCATCAGCGTTAGGGTCGGTGACCGCATTTATCATATATCAACTAACCAGAACAGAATGGAGGAAAACATGAAATTATCAAGACCAATTTGGACCCTCTTAGTTATAATTTTCGTGTTGCCGATTGGTGTAATGACCAATGTAGCAACCGGTGACGGTGGCGATGATCCCGCATTACCCGATCTCGTACCGGCCCTGGCACCAGGCTCTACTTTCTATTTCAGCCAACTCGGTGACACCCCTGATTTCATATTATACGTTCGCAATGCAGGATCGGTTTCATCAGCTGGTGTCTGGGTTGACGTCAGGTTCCGGGATTCGTCCGGCGATTACACAACGGTGAGATCGCTTACCAACACTGGAACACTCGCGCCAGGACAGACACACACAGGTGTTACTGTCGAAAGACCCGATATAACCTGGCCAGCCGGGGATATGGTCATACAAATTACTGTCGATCCCGATAATGATGTCGCGGAATCAAATGAGAATAACAACGTGCAATTGGACAGAATTATCGGTTAGTGCAATCTCTACTTTTTTCGAAATGAAAAATCCCGGCGATTTCATGCCGGGATATTTTTTTTGGAGTATGGTGGTGCCTTCGAGCGAGCCTGGAGGCGAATCTAAACTTTTTTTCTAGTACACCCCTCCTAAAATCTGCCTTCGCTAGCGCTCAGGCAGATTTGACGAGGGGCCACCGTCTCTGATTGAGGGGGACACCTGCTTTTCGACAGGCGAAAAGAGGTGTCCCCGATCTCAGCGTGTCCCCGATCTCGAATCAATAATTATTCAACGGAATTGTTCTAAGGTTTACAGGACCTCGAAGATCAGATATTCAAGTATCCTGTCCTGAAGAAAAGGGATCAGGAACCAGCAGGCTGACCGGTTGGCGCAGGGATTTTGGGGGGTACAAAAAGCCTCTTCATGCCAAGCTTTGATTCATCTATACCCAGAGCTAATCCCATTAACTGGGTATAATACGCAACCGGCATCTCTTCATTGAAATCATATTTAGCCCTGATTTTGTCCTGGAAACATTCAAGGTTGAACTGGCAGAGCGGACATGCCGTGGCAATTACATCGGCTCCCGCTTTCCAGGCTTCCTTCAGAAGAATATAATTCAATTCCTTGCCGGCACCGGTGGACCATGTGAGCATCCCTCCGCAGCACCTCGTTTTACAGGGCCAGTCGATAATCTCAGCTCCCATCGCCTTCAAAATTTTATCCATCGTAACAGGATTACTGGGTTCATCGAATTCCGAATAGGGCCTGACTATCTGACAGCCGTAATAGCATGCGACTTTTAAACCTTCCAAAGGTCTGACTGTCAATTCCTTCAATTTATCAAGGCCGATATCGTTGACAAAGATGTCCAGTGGATTCCGTACTTCGCATTTACCTTTATACTCGAGGTCAGCGGCTTTGAGTGCCCTCCGGATCTGACTGCCGATTTTCGCATCCGCCTCTGCATATCGCTTGGCTTTAAGAAGCCCTAGATAACACGCGCTGCACGGAGCGACAATGTGAATTTCATCTTCGTCCGGATACTGATCCTCGGCAATTGCAAGGTTCCGGGCCGCAAGGGCAAACGCCTTGGCTTCATCTACCGCCATATAGGCAGTCGCTCCGCAGCAGTTCCAGTCATCGAGTTCTACCATGCCGGAATCGAGAGCCTTGAAAACCTCCACAACAGATTCGTCGTACGCCTTCCCGGTACCGCCCGCAGAACATCCTGGATAATATAAATATTTCATAGTCTTACCTTCCAATCAGGCGGAGGCTTCCTCTCGTTCTATCTCGTCGCAGGCATCCATAATTTTTTTCAGGTCACCCTTTTTCCCTGTTCCTACTTCAATTGCTTTATCAAATATTGGCAGGCGCCCCTGTGCCATCAGCTTGATACCCATGGTGGCAAGCCCGAGCCCGATCAACCAGTTGGTCTTTAGTATGGTAATCGCGATCAGCCACATTTCATGATTGCGTCCGCGTTTTTTAACGATGTTGAAAAATTCCCTGTCCAGCACTGGAACAGGCAGTTTCTTCGGGCTTTTCCCTTCCAGCAAAGCCTGCTGCTTGAGAGCGTACATGACATCGGTGATTTTTATCTCCTTTGGACACTCAACCGCGCATTCGTAGCATGACGCACACAGCCAGATCGTTTTGCATTTGAGAACATCCTTTTTATTTCCAGCCCTGACCATGGCAATAATTTTCCGTGGACCATAATCCATGTATTCGCTTAATGGACATGTTCCCGTACATGTTCCACATTGAATGCATCTTCTCAGGTTCTCGCCCCAGGCTTTCCGTGTCATTCTTTCGGCGAAAACCGGGTCGAGTTCCATCTGTTCAAGTGCCAGTTGGTCTCCCCATTTATCCATGAGAAGTCTCCTTACTTTATACAGCTTTAATTGAATCGCCAGGACGTGGGGATCTGGACAGAATTTTTAATAATTAATTACGAGATAAAACCGGTCCGGCCCATAAAATCCAGGCTTGCGAGTAATTTCACAAACCAACATATCATTTTATTTTACCATGGTCAAGTATCTTTGGCATGGTTTGAAAGTTCGGCCTGTGAAAATAATGTAAAAAGGAAAAATACTCTTAATGAGGGGAGAATTCAAGTAAGTTTTCAAGAATTATGTGTGGTGTGAATCACACTTAACAGGCGGCATGAAGATACGTAATTTTTCTGTAGGGGCAGTGCTTGGCCTGCCCTCTCCACGCGCAGCAAGCAGCGCTCCTACTATCTAATAAAACATACTTGCATCATGCGCGGTTTAGTAATTAATAGGATTGATCTGAGGAATTTGTTATTGGAAATGCCTTATGATGCAATGAGGTTATTAATAACCTGCAAGAGCCTTTCAGGTTGAATTGGTTTAGCGATGTAATCATCAGCGCCGAACCGGATTGCCCTGAGGATTGCATCCTTGTTACGGTTGAAACTTAGAATCACAATTTTGACGGTGGGGTCGTTTTGTTTAATATGGGAAGCTGCTTGAATTCCGTCCACAATAGGAAGATCGGAATCAAGGACAACAAGGTCGGGTTTTGTATCTGCAGATAATCGAATTGCCTCCTGACCATCATGCGAAGTTCCAACAATTTCATAACCGTTGGATTTCAACAGGCTGGCCATCTGGCGCTGCAGGTAGTCCGAACCCATCGCCACGAGGATTCCTTTGCCATCCGCGTTGCGTTTTGGTGATATCTCATGCGAACTTGTTTTTCTCGAATCAGATTTATCTGATTTGATATTTTTATTGAGCTTCTCAATCTTTAAGTTCAGTTTGGCTATCTGCTCTTCCCTTTCCATACACATTTCGAGAAGGTGCTCGATAACCTCAAGGACCTCAGGATCTTTCAAAGGCTCATTTTGTTTCTCAACCATGGCACATTTTCCTATTTTCTAAACAAAATTTATTCAAGTCCTTCTACCCACCTTTTTCCCCTGTGATTCAGTTCTGCATTTATTACCACAAAGGTTTTCTACAGGATGTATTCCTGGTATCCCCTAATATATATGTCACGTCATATCCAGCCTGGGTACTTTATTCAAATTTATTTAACCAATAGATTTCAGATTATTTATTAAATCAGGTTTAAGGTAATTTTAGGTGAATGAATATTTTCGAAGAAGTGGGGATAATTACTTCCCTGATTAATGAGAAAATCGGCCTGGTTCCCAGGCCGGTTCATTTTTAAAATTATATCGAGTCTAAGGATTATAGATCTTCTAAAAATATTTTCCTCATTAAACCCAACGCGAAATCAAGGTCCTCCTTCGTGGCAACAATCGGGGGAGTGAACCTCAGGACCCATTGATGCGACTCCTTGATTATCATCCCCTCTTCAAAAAATTTCTCCGCGAAATGATGGCCGTCAGGAGCATCGGTTTTAATCTGGATTCCTATCATCATGCCCTTGCCGCGCACTGTTTTGATGTACTTTGATTCCTCCGCGATCTCCACAAGCTGAGAGAGGACATATTTGCCTTTATCCGCGGACTGTTTCGGGAGATTCTCCATTTCGATCGCGTGCAGGGCAGCGTAGGCGATCGCCGATGAGATCGGGCATCCGCCGTAGGTGCTCCCATGAGATCCGGGATCGAACAGGTCCATCAGCTTTTTATCCGCAAGTATTCCGGACACGGGTGCGAATCCGCCGGAGATAGATTTTCCGACGCAGAGAATGTCCGGACGGCATTTCTCGCCGTCGTGTTCCCACGCGAATAATTTTCCGGTACGTCCCCATCCGGTCTGGACCTCGTCATAGATCACCAGGATATTATTTTCCTTCGCGATCCCGTGCAATTCCGGGAGATAACCATCGGGAGAAATATTGATCCCGCCCTCTCCCTGGATGGGTTCGATGAGAATCGCGATTGTATTTTCGTTGATGTTCTTTTTAAGGGCGGGGATGTCTCCGAAAGGAACTTCGATGAATCCTGTCACGAAAGGTTCAAAACCATCGAGCGAAACCTCTTCACCAAGCATCTGTGTTACCGTCAGCGTACGACCGTGGAAACATCCGGTAAAAAATATAATCTCAGGTACACCCTTGACCTTTTTCACCTTGTATCCCCACCGTCTGGCCAGTTTTATAGCGGCTTCCGGAGCCTCGACGCCGCCGTTCGCCGGGAGGAAACTCTCGTACCCGGTCATTTCAGTGATTTTCTTACCGAGAAGCGCGAGAAACGGATCGGGCAGGAATCTCCCGAGTACGGGTGGGGACTGGTGAGCGAGGAAATGCACGAGCATATCCCGGACGAGCGGGTGGTTGTGTCCGAGGTTGGCAGCGGAATATGCCGCGACGCCATCGAATATTTTCCTTCCGGTACGTGTATAAAGCCATGGTCCCTCGGCACGGATGATGGGATCTTCCATTAGAAGCCCGTAATTATGGGCGATAGTTGAGTTAAGAAGATCGATTGTTTCATCGGCTGGGAGGTTCAGGCCTTCGAGATAAATTTCCTGCGCTTTAGCCTGGATTTCAATGGGGTCGAGCAGGTTGGCATTTATTGACGTGTCTATGTCAGACATGGTTTTCTCCTTTTTATTTAATTAATAATAAAAAAAGGGGGTTGTCCCCATGGTGTGATTTGTTCATGAAACTACCCATGGGACGAACGCGTCGCTTCGCCACCAGCCCTTGTATGGTTTGGGGTGAAGGTGGCGGGTTTCGAGGAGGCTATGTCTTTTAATACCGGTCATTTCACAGGATTGATGATCTGATATGTTGACCATTGCCGGATAAGAATATATCATGACTGGTCTATTCCCGCTACCCGGAAAGAGGAAATCTGATGAAAGCACTTATCACCGGTATTACCGGATTTGTCGGAAGCCATCTCGCCGAGCACCTGCTCAGTTTGAATTACGAGGTTTTCGGGTCGGTACGGTGGCGAAGCAAGCGCGACAATATCGATCATCTCGAACAGGATGGATCGATCAAACTTTTCGAGACGGATATAAAAGACCCGCTGAGTGTGAGGAAGACGGTCGCCGACTGCATGCCCGATGAGATATACCATCTCGCCGCGCAGAGTTTTGTTCCGACATCATGGTCGGCTCCGGCGGAAACTCTCGACACGAATATCCAGGGTCAATTGAATATTCTCGAGGCGGCGCGTGAAGTGGTCCCGAACGCCAGGATACATGTGGTTGGATCGAGCGAGGAATACGGACTTGTTTATCCGGATGAATGTCCCATGACCGAAACACAGCCATTAAGGCCGTTAAGCCCGTACGGGGTCAGCAAAGTGGGGCAGGACCTTCTCGGCTGGCAGTATTTTCAGTCTTACGGCCTGCATGTAATTCGAACGCGCGCGTTCAATCACACCGGACCCCGTCGCGGCGAGGTTTTTGTCACATCGAGTTTCTCAAAGCAGCTTGCGGAAATAAAAAAGGGAATTACGGAACCGGTGATTAAGGTCGGCAATCTCGAGGCGAAACGTGATTTTTCGGATGTGCGCGATGTAGTAAAAGCCTACCAGATGGCGGTCAGTAAAGGCGAGCGGGGCGAGGTTTACAACATCTGTTCAGGGATTGGACGGCCGATACAGTCTGTACTCGACCTCCTCCTGGAAATCACCGGCCTCGACGTAAAAATTGAAGAGGACCCGTCACGCATGCGTCCGAGCGATGTGATGGTCCTTGAGGGTAGCTCCGATAAAATTAAAAGGGAAGTCGGCTGGGCGCCATCGATCACGTTCGAGAAGACGATGAAGGATCTATATGAATTCTGGCTTGAGAGGGTGTAGGGTGGAAAGCATCGACCACTAATTATCTTCCGGCACATAATTCTCGTACATCCCGTCGAGGCCGTTCGAGGGCGGTTCGTAGAGGGCGAAACTAAAGGTCAGGCCTATATTTATCACAGTCCTCGCAAAGTTATTATCCATGTCCAAAACCACAACGGATGACCCAGAAAATCCTCCAGTAGATGGTAAGCAACATGCCCATCTGCGTCCTACCTGGACAGCAATTGTATCGATTTCCCGGTGAAGCTTCTCCCCGGTTTCACTATCCAGGAACACCAGATCACCGTTAAAGTAACTACCACTTTTACTGTTTTCAACAATAACGGCAACCACATCGCCATCCGCACTCACACTCGGAGCAGCCCACATAGAAAGGTCTAACTCGCAGATTTTGCTCCAGGAGCCTTGATGAATATCATAACGCCAAATTTTTTCTAAACCAAAGGTGCATTTTGGGTTTTCACAGACAACCAGAACATTCCAATCAGTAGAAATGTCAGCTGGATTTAAGGGTGATAGCTCACCATCCTGCTCGCAGAGGTTGGGTATTTCCTCCCTGAAGTCAATTGTCCTCTCCTCATTTGTTAAATTATTTATTACAACACATTTTTCCCTGGACAGGACTATTTCCCATGTATGTAATATAAACGGGGCCAGGTACGAGGTAGATGATCCTCGAGGGTCCGCTATATACTCAACTTCTTCAGGTTTGTTGTCTGGAAACCTGTAAATGCCATGAATTGGCGGACCCGCAAGCAATTTATCATTAAACATATGCAGCGATCCATCCTGATCGAATAGGAACAATTGCGGAAAATACGCAATATCAGTTGCTACTGGTATGGAAGTTCCATCTAGAGAATATCCATGTAGTGGAAATCCAAAAATTGGATTGTAATTCTGTACTACAATTACTGGCTCATTGTTTGATGCAGCATTATCCAGTATTCCCCGGATGGTGCTATGATGGCTGGATGTAACGAATGCACCGATCGTCCAAAGAATCAGAAAATAGATGATGGGGATAATATAGTGCTTGTACCGCATTACTTCCTCCTACCCCATACACTACATGCAAGAACCATAATCAGAAACCATAATAGTAAGCCTGCGCTCCCGATAAGCTCAAGCCAGTCCGGCAGGATCCTTGTGGTTGCCAGGATTAACTGAAGGAAATTTGTTGTGCCACCTGTAAGTTTAAAAATTCCAAGAATGCATATCACCTGGATCGCAGGGGATAAATAATATTGCACCATGTATGCAACAGTATTGCCCTTGGAATGGCTTCCGCAAAGAAACCCCCAGGAACTCCATAGTGCCATCCAGCCAACCAACTCTGCAAAAGCCAGGAAAATCATCCCCGGTGTGATAGTTGTTTCCATTTCAAATGTAAGGGGTCTGTATTTCGCGAGTCCAGCAAAGATAAATAGTAACGGCAGAAAAAACTGGAACCAGGTTAGAAATACCGCCATAAGTTTCGGCCACAATAGATTGAAAGGACCAATAGGAATGATCCTAAGTGCGTCATCGTTGAAACCCGTTGTCACAAGAGCTGCATTTACCCAGGTAGCGACCAGTATCGGCGTCAGGATAATCAGGCACCCCCAGACAATCAAGAATAAAAATGGATTCAGGAAAATTAACTGGTATCCATGCAATCTGGATACTAACCAAGTTACACATATTAGCCACCAGAACATCTCCCAGCCCCTCAACGCGCGACTTTTCCAGATACGGTTGTAGGCTAACCGGAAGAGAGTCAGGAAGGTGGATGCAGGCCTGTAAGACGATTTTGATTCTGCACTTGATGCCATAGTTGGTGATTTATAAGTTTACCATGTAATTAAGGGGAAATGTAATGCAGGAGGATTGGAAGTTGTGTAAATTATTTAATGGAGGCAGGCGGGACGCCTGCGCTACGAAAAGATAAAAGAAAAAAGATTAACCGGGACGGTTTTACAAAGGGTAACCGGGATGATTTTAAATTGGGCATACCGGGATGATTTTAAATTGGGCATACCGGGATGATTTTACATTGGGCATACCGGGATGATTTTACATAAGGGCATTTGTGGAAATTGAAAATACCAATTTTCTGGTTCGATTTCTGGATAAAGCGTCCTCGCTTCACGTAACGCAGCCGTCCCGGCTGCAGTATCGCCGACATCCTGTCGGCTTGATTGATAAAAATTTCCACCTGAATTTCCTCTTAGATTACTTAAATTTCCTTTAAGGTCATCCATATTATGCCGATATGGGATATGAAGGACCAGGTGTTTTATCCATGAATCGGTTGTGGCCTAAGGCGACAGCTCTTTTGTTGTTGCTGATTATCGTTTACGGTTGTAATAAGCACTCTCCTCTCGTACCCGGTGATGGCAGTACCGTTTTGTCCGATCCGGCCACCTCCCTTACCCCTGGAAACACCTCGGGGCGTTCCGGGGCGCACCTCTGGGCTGTCTGGGATATCAATCTCGAACTTACATCCGAAACGATCAACCTGCTCCCGATCCGCGGCGCGTTATTCACGTGCAACATAAAACAGTTCATGGAAGGTCCGCCGATGGATATGTCGGCCAAGCTGGTCGATTATGAAATCAACGGGAATTATTTCGACTGCACGGTGGATGTGGATATCACCAACCCGTTCGCGGAAGACAAACATACGGGATTCGATATCATCGGGGTTTTCATGGGGGAAGGGTCGGAATCCATCCCAACCGATGGCGGGTTGAGTGTGGGGGGCGATGAGGACCAGCAGCTTTTAAATCCCGACGGGTACACACGCTGGTTTAATTATTCTGAATTTTCCGGGAACGGCGGCGGCGATTCTGTCTGGGAAATGTTCGGCTACGATGCATGGAGCGGCGGCGAATTATCGTTTATTCCAACCGCGAAAGTAAACCCGTACAAGTATTTCGCGGACGGCCTCGACGAGACAGGCAATGCGTTCGATTTTCTTGTGGACAACCCGGGGACAAGAGGATCGTGGGCTGCAGAGTCGATGACCGGAAGGCGGTTCGAACTTCGATTTCCGTTCGGAAAGGGTTTGAAATTCAAACTCGCGATAATCGCGCACTGGGAACCGAACTACAACGCGCCGGAGAATCCATCATCCTTAGATGATTTCCCGCCGGAAGCGAATTCGGATGAAGCGCTTCTTGTTGAAATAGTTGATAAAAGCACAGCGTGGTATGAAGACGCCACCAACAACGGCGGGAAAGTGCGCCTGGATATCAGCCCGTACGACTGGTCGGCTACGGTGGTAAGTTCGGCCATGGACGAATACTTAATCAGGTGTTATTCGGACGCATGGTCGGGGGCCTACGATGTGGATATGACCGCGATTTATTCCGGGACGAATTATCACACTTTCAGGACGGCGATTCCGGTTACAAATATCACCTCGCTAAATCCGATTCCGGTCTGGATCAAGGTTGAGTATCCCGGGCTTGATTACTCGAATGATTTCGGTGTGACGAACGACGCGTCCGGGGCGCTCGCGAACTATTTCCGCTTCGAGGTTCCGGTGTACGATCACCGTATAGCGTGGATAGAAGTCCTCGATCCGAACGGTGGAGAAACGCTGGAGGTGGGGCACGATTACGAAATCATGTGGGAATCCGCTGAATTGATCGGGAACATTTATATCATGTTCTCGACCGACGATTTCGTGATGGATATTCATCCGATCGCCGTGAACGAAGCGGATGACGGCGTTTTCCTTTGGGAGGATATCCCGAATTATGTTTCGGACACGGTGAAGGTGCGTGTGAGTTCGATGATGAATTCGACGGTCTATGGCGTTTCGGATAATTATTTCAGCATTATCGATACATCGGAGCCATCGATACGCGTCGACCTTCCCGACGGCGGTGAGATCTACAAAGCTGGAACGGCAAGGCCAATCTGGTGGGTAACGAACAACGTGCAGGGGAATCTGTATATCGAATATTCGAAGGATGATTTTGTCAGCGATATAAATATCATCGCCATCGATGTTCTGAATGAAGGTGAATACGAGTGGCAGGATATCCCGTACGATCTTTCAGAGACGGTGAAAATCCGAATCAGCTCGATGCTCAATCCTACACTATGGGATGTCTCCGATGATTATTTCACAATCGACGATCCGCCTATCGAGGTTTTGTCGCCCGATGGTTTCGAGGAGTGGAAAGCCGGATCAACACACGACATTCTGTGGGAGACGATAGATTTAACCGGCACTCTGTTTATCGAGTATTCGAAAGATTATTTCGTATCCGACATAAACCCGATCGCGGCGGATGTTGAGGACACCGGGATTTATGAGTGGTTAAATATTCCCAACGACCCGTCGGACACGGTTCGTGTGCGTATCAGCTCGACCGACCACCAGTCATCGAGGGATATCTCGGATGATAATTTCAGTATCGAGGAAACGGGCTGGGGGATAAGTTTCGGCGGGGTGAGCAACGAAAACGCGTACGATGTCGCGATTGACGATTATGGAAACGTATATACGGTTGGTGTTTTCAGGAATACGGTTGATTTCGATCCCGATCCCGGTTTGACAGACTATCACACATCGAATGGCGGCATGGATGTGTTTCTTGCCAGGTTCAACGAGCTGTCGGGATTTGTATGGGCGAGAACATGGGGCGGTTCCGGATATGATCGCGGTTACAGCATGGCGCTGGACTCCGATGGAAATATCGTTGTGACGGGGGTTTTCAAAGATTCTGTCGATTTCGATCCCGGACCGGGAGGAACAGAAAAAGACATACATGATTCGGCAGGAAGCTATGATGTGTTCGTCAGCAAGTTCGATACATCCGGAAATTTCATCTGGGCGGAAACGTTCGGCGGGATTGCCGAGGAAAAGGGATTCGGAGTCGATACGGACCAGTTCGGTAATGTTTACCTAACAGGATCGTTTACCGGGGATGCCGATCTCGATCCCGGCGATGATGAGGACAGCCACACATCGCTTGGCTGGTCGGACATCTATCTCATAACCCTGGATTCGAACGGCGATTATACCTGGGGACGTTCATGGGGTGGAAATGTATATGATGCGACGTACGATCAAGGGTATGCCGTTGAAGTAGGGGATTTCGGGGACATTTATGTGACTGGAAATATCGCGGGTGAAGAAGTCGACATGGATCCCGATCCTGAAAATGTAGTCAACGTGACGCCGGTTGGCGGTTGCGATGTGTTCCTGAGCAAATTCGATCTGACCGGAAATTTCGAATGGACCGGGATCTGGGGTGAATTTGAAAACGACAGCGGATTCGGGCTTGCAACCGATGGGGATGGGAATGTGTATGTCGCCGGACGGTTTGAAGGCATGGTTGACTTCGATCCCAGCGCGGGAGCCGAGGTATATATCGGGTCGGTAGGTGGATTCGACGCGTTTGTCAGCAAGTTCAATCTTATTGGACAGCACCAGTGGGCGAGGACCTGGGGCGGCACAGGATACGATGAATACGCCTGGGGCGTTTGTACCGGGGGAATGGGAAAGGTATATGTAATCGGTAATTTCCGGGGGACGGTAGATTTCGATCCGACTGACGGTGTCGATGAAATTACATCCAATGGTGAGTATGATTTCTTCCTTTCAAGTTTCAACACATCGGGCGATTACTTCTGGGCGAGAACCTGGGGTGGTCCGACCGTAATGGATTACGGGTATGGTGTTGTATCGGATGGAAACGGAAACGCGTTTATCTCCGGAAGTATTACCGGACAGCCCGTCGATTTCGATCCGGGGGAAGAGGAAGACCTGAGGACAACATATAACGCGGACGCGTACGTGATCAAGGTAATGCCTGACGGGGAATGGTAGTCCTCCAGAAATCCAAATAAAATTTCTACAGATTGACTTGAAGAACTTATTCAATTGAGTAGTATCTTGTGTGCTGAACCATCGCGGAGGCGCGAGCTGGATTACAAAAAGATAGTGCGAGACGGCTACAATAAAGTTTCCCACGAGTATTATGGGGACAGTTCCTGTGACCTTAACCAGGGATCGGTCGAGTGGGTAAAGGAAATTATGGATCGGTTTCCCGCGGGGTCCAGGGCACTCGATCTTGGGTGCGGGTGTGGGATGCCAGCGACAAGGCTCCTCGCTGAGAAGTTTGATGTAACCGGAGTGGATATTTCCGACGTCCAGATCGAACGGGCAAGAGAGTATGTTCCCAACGTAAAATTTGTACAGGCAGATATCGTCGAATATAATTTATTAACTGAAAACTTTGACATTATCGTCTCATTTTACACAATTATTCACATTCCTTTAGAAGAGCAATTTGACCTTTTTAAGCGGATTGCAGGTGCTTTAAAGCCGGGAGGGTTGTTCATGGCGATAGTGGGTTCGACAGCATGGACGGGTACAGAGGTTAACTGGCTTGGGGTGGACGGCGCGAAAATGTTCTGGAGCCATGCAGACAGAGATGCGTATATTAAATGGCTTACCGATGTCGGGCTGATTATCGAGTGGGATAGATTTATCCCCGAAGGTGACGGGGGACACATCTTAATTCTCGCGCATAAACCGTAGAGTATCGGGTAATGGTATGTAATTTGCATAATCCAGTTTATGGGATGGAGTTCTTTCAGATACCTGGTCGGTTTATTTATTGTACTCAACCTCATGTTAACGTTGCGGTGTAATAACGAATTTCCGGATGTAATCAGGGTCTCAGGTGATCTTGACCATGAAATATATGTCTGGCAGAGATCGTGGACCGGATCGGTGCAGGACTCGCTTATCGAAGCTCAATCCCGTTTCTCGCGAATAGTGGTCCTGGGTGCAGAGGTCTCATTCGCCGGGGGTGAGCTGGAGGTAATGCGTGTTCCGATCGACTATGAAAGTCTTGCTGATTCAGGTCTGTCAGTTGGAGCGGCTCTGAGGATCGGTTCGTATGGTGGGCCATTCAGCGAAGATGATGTGACGTCCAGAATGCTTGCGGATATCGCGTGGGACCTGGTTAGCGACGCATCTGACCATGGAATTGCCATTAGTGAAATACAAATTGATTTCGATGCTGCCGAGTCGAAGCTCGATGGTTATCGACAGTGGTTGAATGCAGTAAGGAAGAGGATCGATCCGGTTCCACTTACAATCACAGCTCTTCCGACATGGATGAACAGCCAAAGTTTTTCGAGCCTTGTGCAAGCCACCGATGGCTTTGTTCTGCAAGTCCATTCACTGGAACCCCCGGAAGATATCAACTCTGATTTCACACTCTGCGATCCCTCCAGGTCAAAATCGTGGATTGAACGAGCGGCACAACTTTGTGGATCGGAAATTAATTTCAGAGTGGCTCTCCCGACCTATGGGTATACGGTTGCATTCAGCAGCGATGGTGAATTTACCGGGCTGAGTGCTGAGGGAGCGTACCCGAATTGGCCGGAGGGTACTCGTACACGTGAGGTGCTGTCGGATCCGATTGAGCTGGCTGAGCTGGTCAAAGACCTGACACTGGACCGTCCGGAAAACATGGCAGGCCTTATCTGGTACAGGATGCCGGTTTCGGGGGACAGGCTGAACTGGCCATGGCCTACACTTGAGGCTGTTATGGACGGAAGAGTGCCGAATCGTTCGTTAACTGTTAAAGAGGAGAAACCAGAATCCGGGCTGTTTGATATTTACCTTGTCAATAACGGGGAAACTTCGGAAGTTCCGGATGTAAAATTTTCTATAACCTGGACAGACGCGGACCTTTTGGCATTCGACTTGCTGCGTGACTTCATGATAACAGACCAGGGGCCGGGTACGGTGACCTTGCAGGGACCATCGACTGAATCCGCTCTTCACCCAGTCCGGATCGGCCCCGGCGAAAGTTGGATGGTATCATGGCTACGCTTCGACAGGGATACGAACGTTCAAATCGATGTGTCACGGATAACACACTAAATCGAAAAATTAAATTTCTGTGTCAACGTAAACACTTTAGTTTACCTATACTTATATTGATTTTGTATTTGGCCATTAACAATTTTCCCGCAATCGCATGCGGGGGATATTTCCCCAACCAGTTTTTATTTCGGAGTGAAAAAAATGTCCTGAGTGCTCCCGAGACAAATTTTGAAACCGGGTTTCAGGAACTGCTGGTACGGCTTGATTACCAGTCGGATCTCACATATATCCCGTCGCAGACCCCAATTCTTGCGGCATCCATTACAGACAGGGACGAGCTGGAGCTCGCACTCCAGGGAACCGATGTGTACGAGAGCCTTCAGGGAGGTATTTATGGCAGGTTTCTCGAGGTTCGAACTGTGCTGGACCGGTACTCACAGGAATTTAAAAACCGGGGATGCAGGAATAATCCGGAAGCGATACGTAGCTGGATTGATAATTTAAAAAGGCATGGCTGGCAGGATTTTCCACCTATCGATGAAGTGGTTATTCCGGTAGGGCTACCATTAGATTATGCATATTACATCAGGGGAGCCCTGAATTATTACAGGGGCGATTGGATACAGGCCCAGTCCTGGTGGGAACAGTTGCTGAAGCTGCCGGAGGAGAATCGCCGTAACCGGTCGACTTGGGCTTCGTATATGCTCGGCAAGACCATGATGTACGATTCACCCACGGAAGCGGCAGGATGGTTCCAGATGACAAGGCATCTGGAAGCGGATGGGTTTGCGGACAGCCTTGGCCTTGCGGCGTCAAGTCTGGTGTATGAAGCAGGGATTGAAGCTCGTCGTGGAAATTATGCAAGGGCAATGGAGTTATTTGTGGATGCCTACATAGCCGGAGACACAAGCGTGATTATCAATTTGAAACGTACAATTTATGACCTGTTCGGTGAGAGTCCTGAAATTATCAGTCAGGTGGCGGAGGATCCGATATTAAGGCAAATTGTCAACCTGTTTGTGTCATCACACTGTGGGGAGACTAATCGCAGTTACTCCCGGACCATAAGTTTTGACGATCTGGAATTATGGATCGATTCTCTTGAAGCTGCTGGGGTCACTGAGATCGAAAATGCGGAGCATGTGGCATGGGCCGCCTACCGTGCCGGACGGATGGTAGAGGCTGTTGAATGGCTTGAGAGAGGGACGGATACAAACCTTGCAGTGTGGCTCAGGGCAAAGCTGGCCGTCCGTGCAGGAGATATTGAGAGTGCTGTGGAATATCTTGAACGTGCGGCTAATATTTTCCCTGATGATGAGATTTGGGCGACTTCGAGTGTACGGGCAAATTTTGAGGACAGGACGTACTCTGAAATCATCGAATATGATCCCGGTATGATGAGCCATCTGGTCGTCCCCAACAGTCAAATTGCGTGCGAGCTGGGGACATTATATTTGGGCCATACAAGGTACGAGGAAGCCATGAACTTGTTTCTTTCGGCTGGCAAAACCAGTGATGCCGCGTATATAGGAGAAAGGTTACTGTCACCGGAGGAATTCAAAGCATATGTAGACAGGTACTGGCCGGCTCCGGATCAGGAGGTTCCTTACCCGGAATATCGATACCAGATGCTTCCATTTTTACTGGAGGACCGGGATAACATAGCAAAAAGTGTCAGGCATATTCTTGCCCGACGGCTCGCGCGTCTTGAAAGATGGGAGGAAGCCCGGGATTATTTTCCGATAGAGGTATCAAGCGGACTAGATGTAATAGTTGAAGGGATTACAGCAGGAAATGACACGAGTTTAAATAATTCGGAGCGTGCCGACGGGTACTGGCAGGCTGCCGGTCAAATCAGGGAAAGTGGTTGGTCTATATTCGGGTATTCGTCGAGTTCCCCTACCAGCCTTTATTACCATTACTCATACCGGTGGGATGCAAATGGATCTGAAGAAACCTATGAGAACAGGCTTGAACCGTCTGAGACCACATTACTTCCAGCGAGTGAGGATGAACTGGAAAGGGTTGAACTTTTTGCTAACGAAATAGAGGAGTCGGGCTCGACATCGAGTCAGTTCAATGTCTCCGGATGGTACAGAATCTACCGGTATATTGCTTGCGATATGGCTTGGAAGGCTGTCGAATTAATGCCTGATGGGGATTATGAAACCGCTTTGCGATTGTGCACTGCCGGAGGCTGGATCAAATCAAGGGATCCGATTGGCGCGGATATTTTTTATAAAGCCCTTGTGAATAGATGCATTTCTACTGAACTTGGATGGGCAGCGGATGAGCGAAGGTGGTTTCCCGACTGTGATTCTTATGAGTATGATCCGGACCATCAAATAGCGGTGATTTATTACTGGGACTGAAATGTATTATTATCCAGTGCTCAAAGACCTTTCAACAGCAGCGATTAAACTTCTTAGATTCAGGGACGCCTTTCCATGCTTCCAGCGTTGAAGGTGTCCCGTGTAA
>CBDURU010000051.1:0-23132 GCA_965369865.1 uncultured bacterium
GCGCATGCATACCGTGGCCGTTGAAAAAGCGTCCCGCTTATACCGTAGCGCATGCGTCCCGCCTGCCTCCATTAATAAATTCCCCCACTGATCGATAAGGTCTGTCGAAAGCGTATCGGGTGTATCCGTATCTCACCTTTTTTTTTACGTTTTTTTCGTATCCCGTGATCAGGCGAAATCCGCGTTATGGCCGTGCTCAGGCGGTAATTTACCCGTATCAGGCCAAATCCGAGATTTTCGGATTTGGGGGGTCCCGGGTGTATCGGGATACGGGTAGATTACGTCGGCAAGCACGTTCGACCCTGAGATTTTCGAGCCGAGCGGGATGGATATGTCTCACTCAGCGTGCCGACGCCACGCGATTATGGTCATCTCTACTAACTAATAGGACATGTTAGGGGTGAAATGGCGCACCCGTTTCCCGACCAAATTCTGAGAGGCACCATAAGGATATCCACCTCCAAAATCCAAGATGGATTGTGGAGGCGCCACCAGGAGTGTTCCACATGGAGGCTGCACCGATTTGGTGTTTCGAATTGCAGGAGGATTCACGGCACCAACAAGCTCGTCCGACTAGCGTCGAACTTCGCATGTTGGCGGCACCCGGGTTTTTCTATGCCGAACGTGCTTGCCAACGATCTCGCACAACGAAACCCATTCCGCGTGGCGTTGGCACGCTGAGTGAGACATGATGAAGTACCAAACCTGAAAACACGCCGGGGTCGAACGTGCTTGCCGACGATCTTACTACTGTTACGATATGTAAAAATCAGGTAGAATTTAAACACTGGACTTTATGATTCTGCAATTACATCCAGGGCAGGAGAAAGCTATGGCTCAGACAAAACAAACATCAATGAGGCTGGTGCTAATAATATTAATTGTAGTTGTATTTCTAATGGGAAGCTCATCCGAAGAAAATGATTCAGATCCGGTAAATCCTGGTGACCTCTTATGGGTGAAACACGTAGGCGGAGCTTCAACCGTTTCGGGCTCAGCAATCACATCGCTTTCAGATAATTCAACTGTTGTGACTGGTTCTTTTTGGGATTCAACCACATTTGGGGATGGGGAATCAAACGAGACAGTTTTGGTTTCGCCTGAATATGAATGGCCAGATATCTTTATAGCCCGATACAATCCTGATAGTACACTCGCATGGGTAAAACGTGCTGAGGGGGGAACCAGATCAGGATTTATTGCAGATATAACAGCACTTTCAGATGATTCCACAGTTGTGACTGGTTCCTTTTGGGACTCAGTCACATTTGGAGAAGGGGAACTGAACCAGACAATTTTGGTATCAGCTGGACACCATGATATCTTCGTGGCTCGCTACAATCCTGACGGAACATTAGCATGGGCAAGCCACGCTGCTGGTCCTTTAGATAGTCCTTCCTTTCTAGGAATCACCACACTGTCAGATGATTCAGTTGTTGTTACGGGTACTTTTGATGAATCAGTCATCTTTGGGGACGGTGAGCCGAAGGAGACAACTTTAGAATCAGTTGGCCGTGTTGATATCTTTGTAGCCCGATACTATCCTGACGGCACACTTGCATGGACGAAAAGTGCTGGCGGTGGTGGTGAGGAGCGTAACGATGCAATCACAACACTTTCAGATGACTCAATTGTTATAAGTGGCTATTTTTGTGGTTCAGCCACATTTGGGAGTGGAGAACCGAACGAAACAACTTTAGCATCGGCTGGTATTGCGGATTTATTTGTAGCGCGTTACAATCCTGATGGTACCCTGGAATGGGCAATAAGAGCTAGTGGAGCTAACTTTGAAGCTGGTTATGGAATCACAACCCTTTCAGATGATTCCATAGTTGTGACTGGTCATTTTAAGGATTCAGCCACATTTGGGGAGTGGGAACTAAACGAAACAATTTTGGTATCGGCTGGAACTTACGATGATAGTATTTTCGTGGCTCGTTACAATACTGGCGGCACACTTACATGGGCAAAACACGCTGGAGGACCCTATTTCGAGATATGTCTTGGGGGTAAAGGTCTTGGAATAACAACTCTTTCAGATGATTCCACAGTTGTGATTGGAACTTTTTGTGAATCAGCCACATTTGGCGAGGGTGAACAGAACGAAACAACTCTGACATCCGAAGGAGAATCTGATATCTTCATCGCTCGATTCGCTCCGTAAGCCTGAAGCAATCCCCATTTCCAATTAGCCAACATCAAGACCAATAATCCCGATCTCGCTTGCCAACGATCTTACATGCGTTTTTCTGGTTTGACTATAGTGGGGGAATTTATTAATGGAGGCAGGCGGGACGCATGCGCTACGGTATAAGTAAGATCTAAGGTGAATTTATCGGGTTTTATGCGATATTAACTATATAAACCTGCGAGAAGATCGCGGGATGTTTATGCTATGCCCTGGCGAAAACTCATAAACGGACTCGAGGATATTGTCGGACCGCCCGGTACCGATGGGCTTACTCTGGATAAATCCGGACTTGAGAAAATCCGGGAACATTTAAGGAAACTTGGCCTGTCGAGATTCAGGGCCAGGGATATCGCGGATGGTTACCTCGCGCTGATTCCTAAAAGTAAACGGAGTGGTAAAGGCGTTTATTACACCCCCCATCAGGTTGTGGAATTTATCCTGGATGAAGTTCTCCCGCAGCCCAGGTTCGGGAATAAGAAAACCGACCCATGGCCCGACGGGTTCCGAATCCTAGAACCCGCGTGCGGCGCGGGATATTTCCTTATTTCAGCTTTCAGACGATTGAAGGGTGCGTACCTTAAAGCCGGCATCAAACCAGTAGACGCCATTCGGGTGATCCTGGCCGAGAGAATTGTGGGGATAGATATCGATGGTGACGCGTTACTCGTAGCAATGGCCGGATTGATCCAGGAAGCGGGGGATGATCTTGATAAAGCGCTAAGGAAAGGACCGATCCAGCTTTCTCTCTTCAAGGCCGATTTTCTCGACAAGGGCTGGAATGTAACGGCATCTCCGCTGGGAGAAGTATTACGGAGCGGTTTTCCCGCGATTGTCGGAAACCCACCGTATGTAAGTTTCTATGCTAAACGCGCGAAATCGATAACGGCTGAGAAAAAAGAATATTACAAGGCCAATTACCTGATGGGCAAAGGCCGTATAAACACGTACACGCTTTTCATCGAACGCGCTTTCGATCTTTTGAAACCATCGGGAGTGCTCGGATTTATTATCCCGAACACCCTCCTGATCATGAAATCGTACGAGCCGGTCAGGACTTACCTTCTAAGTAAAGGATGGCTGAAATCAATAGTCGATCTTAATCTGAAAGTGTTCCCCGAGGTTGAAGTGCCTACCTGCATACTTACTGTCGAGAGAAAGGACGACAGGGCTCTGCCATTTCCTAGGAAAGTCCAGTCGGGTTTCTGGGAGAGCGCGTGCGGGGAAGCTCCCGAGAATCTTGAGGGTAATGACCAGGACTCGTTCAGGGAACTGCCGTACACGATGTTCAATATTCACATCCGGCACGCCGACCGGGATATCCTCGGCCAGATCGAGCGGGTCGGGACACCGCTTGGCGAGGATTTCGAGGTCAAGGATGGTATCAATCCCGCGAACATTTCCAGGAAACTGATGGTGCAGTCGCTCGATAACCTCAACGCACCCTATAAAAAGGTGCTGAGGGGGAAGGATATCGGCCCATACCAGTTGGACTGGGATAACATGTGGGTCAGGTACGATCCGGATTTCGTGGACCAGGATAAGGGGGAGTACTGTTTTCTCAGGGACGAAAGGATATTCAAGGCAAATCCGAAAATCCTCACCCGTCAGACCGCCGACCGGATCGTCGCCGCGTACGACGAAAACACATTCTATGCGATGAATACATTGCATGTTACGATCCCGTTGAATGGCCGGATGGACCTGAAATGCCTTCTGGCTCTCTATAATTCGAGGCTTCTGAATTACTATTACCGTCTTGTGTTTCCCGATACGGAGCGCGTGTTTCCACAGGTTAAGACCGTGAATGTGGAGAAACTTCCCCTTCCGGACCTGAACGGACAGGTTGGTAAGCTTTGTAAACTGGCCGACCGCCTTCTGGCCACACCCGGGTTTTCGACCCGGTCCATAAAAAAGTGCGATAAAATTCTGGATGAAATCGATGAAGTAGTGTACGCTCTCTATGAATTATCACCGAGACATATCGCCCGGGTGGAAAATTCAACCACGGACTGGATTCGATTGTCTTACGGCAGGTGAGGTTGATACGAAATGAAGAGCCATAATTATTTGATTAATCCGAAGGGGTTAACGGGAACGGTCGCGATGCTGGTGATTGTTTTTGTGCTTTTCGGGACCGGCCGGGAGGCGTTTTCCCAGCGTGCGGATATAGTAATTGAACCGACAGGTCCATCAGGCGGCAGTGATGCGATTATCCAGGCATTTTCGGAGGCTGAGTCGATATTTAACGACGGACTTATAACCATGAACGAAACAACCCTCCGTCGCGCCGCACAGAAATACGAAATAATTATCCAGAATTTTCCAAACGATGACAGGCATTTCGATGCGTATTTCTCATCTGTGTATATCCACATGGAATACCTGCAGGGGACTACCGACTACGAGCATTCAAGGAATCTCCTTAAGCTGTTGGTAAATAATTACCCGTCGAACAGCGAGGAGGTGACCGACGCGCACCTCACCCTAGCTCATTTAAATTACAGGTGCATCAGAGATTACCGTGCCGCCCAGATAAACCTCAGCACTATTCTCAACGACCAGACCCTCGCGGCACAACTTGGATCAAGGGAAATCGAGGTCAAGGAACTCCTGGCAAAATGCCGCCAGAAACTCGGTGAGCACGACAATGCTCTTCGTATATGGGAGGAATTGGAATTCGTGAATCCCGGAATTGACTCAGAGGGCCGCTCCAGGTGGATCAAAGATTCATTCAACTGGCTCCAGTTCGACGACGGCCGGATTCACCTCTATTTTGAGGAGTCCATCGAACGCGATATTTACGTAGATGTATTGACTGAACTCCATGTCGGATTCGCGATCGCGGAATCCACATGGAGATTGCTCCCCGATGAATCGGTGGATGTATACCTGTATAAATCAGCGGATCAGCTTTTTGATTACACCGATCGATCGCATGGATTCGCGCTGCCCGTTGACCACGAGATATATCTCTCACCATCGGACTTGAACGGTATCGAGCATCTGGCGGGAGTGATAGTCAGTCAAAGGCTGAATACACGCCCGGAAGGGACAATTTTTCCTTTTTTAAGAGCGGGATTCAACAGCTATTTCATGGGGACCCGCGATGAACTCGATCGCATGGCAGCCCTTGAAATATATTATTACGGTGGTTCGATTGAAAGAACCGACCTGTTATTTCCACTGAGTTTCGATTACACGTATTCAGAAGAGTACCATGCGTTGGCGGCAAGTTTCATGCACTATCTCCTCGAGGACAGCCATGCTGATGTGGATGAACTGGAGAAGTTCTACCGGCTCTGGGCAAATCCTACAGAAAGGATCGAACCTCCCGTTTTCAACATGGTCCAGATGTGGCTTAGCCAGTTGCAGTCACAGGTTGTCGAATGGCAGGATACCCTGATACCCCCTGAACATATCTTTGAACTGTTCGAACAGAAGCTGGGTCTCAGCCTTCCCGATGAATTTGAAAACTGGCAGCAAAGCCTTGAGTACGAGATACAACGGATTGAAACCGAATTCGGAGATTTATCGGCGGATGTAACCTATGTGACCATAGACCTCTCGACACCCGAAAAGGCCCTGGAGACATGGTGGAACGCCTACAGGTCGGGGGATTTCAACGCCATGATCCAGGCCAGTACTCGTGATATGGCGGGTTTCCTTCAGGAAGCCATGATTTACTACGAAGAGGAAGGGATCCTGGACCAGGTGATAATCGAACATTTTATACATCCATACCGCAGCGCCCGGATGGTTGTCGTCCAGACAGGATCTTTTGCGGATGATCTCTACGTCTATGAGGTTGAGATCGAGAAAGGCGATGATACAGAAGAGATGACAATAGTCGTTCGCCGGGAAGGCGGCCTGTGGAAAGTCGACTCGAATTAAAATATGTTATAGATTCCCCCTATATCAGACCCTCCTAAAACCTGCCTTCGCTGGCGCTCAGGCCGATTTTACGAGGGGCCACCATGAGAACCCCGGAAATGCAGTTAGTAAAAAAATACCTGTTAAGTGTGATTGGTTTTAAATCCGGATTACCGGGTTAAGTTCCGACATGAAATCATCCGCATATTCGGCGAAGTCCTTATCGATAAGTTGGGAGATTAATTTTTCTTTAATGCCCAGGACAGTCCTGATTTCAGGATTTATTTCCTTGACCAGATCCTCACCATTGTCCAGGCCGAAATAGTACTTGGCTATTTGGCTGGAAACATAAATTACTGCCGGTTCGGGTAGCGAACTATCGAGTTCGGGAAGGTTGCTTGCTTTGATAATGTATGTAAGAGCAGGTGGCAAATTCATTCTAATAGCTATGAGTTCACCGGCCAGGGCATGTGTAATTCCAAGCGTCTCCAATTCGGCTTCCATTAATGAGATTTTGCTTTCCTTTGCTATCGAAATTGCGTTATCAAATCGACCCCTGCGCCATCTGTTAAGAAATAACTTTCCGATACCGTGAAGCATGGCTCCTGAACCTGTGCTGGAAGCATGGATTTTCAAACCGGCCCTTTTAATTAGCCATGGAGTGATATTCGCAGTGGCAACCGAGTGTTTGAAGAGCCTGCTGATCTTGAAATCGGCTCCCGACACATTCGTATTGCTGAACAGGCTCATTGTAAGGACAGCCTGACGAATCTCGTCAAATCCAAGGAAAGTGACAGCCTCTTTAATATCACTGATATGGCGTCCTAAACAATAATAAGCGGAATTGACCATTTTAAGAACCATTGCGGTAATACCAACGCTGCTGTCACAGATTTTTGATACCGTTGCTGAGGATGAGTCCGGTGAATTCAGGACCGACAGTAACTCGGTCAATTCAATCGGCAGTTTGGTTAGTTTCTTCAGAACATCCTTCATATCCGACCAGGCTGTGTCTGGTATGATATCAATCTTGTGATATAGTCCATTCTCTTCAGGCAGAAACTTGGACTGAATATGTTCCACATTCCATATGACTGATTCAGGAACATCATCAACTGGTTTAATTTTCTGTTCAGGTCTACTCAGGGATTCCTGGACATTTTCGATTTTAATATCCGGAACAGGCTCATTATTATCGGGCTTTTTCCCGGACATGACTTCATCCAGGGATTCCTGCACCGACCGTAATGCGTCGGACTTCCTCCTTATTTCCAGGAGCATAATGTAAAATAGAATCACAATTAATAAGATAACAAAAATGCCAATAATTAAAAGTCCGGTATGCATTTACCAATCCTTTAGACCTTTTCTTAAAAAATCATCTATTATAATATCGAGAGCGATCACCGTTAATTCCTTAACAGATTCAATTAAATTTATTCCGGAACCGGGAAAATTACCACCCCGACCTGCCGATCAGGACAATTCCCAATGAATAAAAAAACCCGCAGTTATCCTGCGGGTAATTAATCTTATTCTGATCTAAAGACCTTTACAGTGTTGCAATCGGAGATAATTCCTGAATTATGCTGTCGGCGTACTTTGTGAAGTAATCATCGGCAAGTTCTGAAACTGTCTTTTCCTTAAGATCCAGGAAATCTCTTACATCGTCTCTTATCTCATCGTTGACATAATCACCATCGTCCAGATGCATGTAATTCCTGACGATCTGGCCGGCAAGGTAGATCATGACCATCTCCGGATAATCTTGGTCGAATTCTGGAAGTGTGCTGCACTTTATTACCCTGGACAGCGTCGGAGGAAGCTTCCACAGGCGAGTCAGGAGATCATTTGCCAAACCATGTGTTATACCCAGCGTCTCAAGCTCAGCCTCCATTAACGGAATTCCCTCCCCTTTACATGTCTTGATGGTCTCGACAAATCGACCCTTTCGCCATTTGTACAGGAGGATTTTCCCAATACCGCTGAGCAGAGAACCCGAACTGCATAATGGTGCGCTCACGGCTATCCTGGTTTTATGCGAAAGCCAGTGAGTAATATTGGAAGTAGCGACTGAATGTTTGAAGAGGTCATGGATACTGAACCGATCGTTGGCCACGTCCGCCATACTGAACAGGTTTAAGGTAATCACAGTCTGCCGAATTTCATCGAATCCCAGCAGGGTTACAGCCTCTTTAAGGTCGCTGATTTGCCGTCCCAACCCGTAGTAAGAGGAGTTAACGAGCTTCAGCACCATGGCTGTGATCCCGACGCTCTTATTGCAAATTTTTGAAACGGTGGCCGCTGATGAATCGGTGGAACTTAAAACAT
Source organism: uncultured bacterium (assembly GCA_965369865.1). GTDB lineage: Bacteria > JAJVIF01 > JAJVIF01 > JAPKYR01 > JAPKYR01 > JAPKYR01. The sequence goes on from CBDURU010000051.1 coordinate 8,393, forward strand.
CAAGCAGCTCCTGCACTTCTATTGGAAATTTGACAAGTTCCTTCAGGACAAAATTCAAATCGCTCCATGCTGTTTCTGGAATAGTGTCCTTTCTGTGATATATCCCTTCTTCTTCGGGCACAAAGAACGACTTTATATAGTCAACATTCAATGTTGCCGGTTCTGACTCTTCAATATCGCCAGGGATTTCGTCCTGAGGTTCAACGCTGATTTCGGAGGCATGTTCAACATCTCCAGCCGACCTGGCAGACTGAAGACTGGTCGAAATTGATTCGGCCTGTGTCGATAAGTTTTTATTTTCCTTTCGTTGCCTGCTTTCGGTGCCTGATTCGGCAGAAGTCTTTACCTGCCATCTCATCCGAATATAAACCAAAAATACCACAGCAACTACCACAAGCAACACAAAAAGGTTTATGGCAATATTCATATCTATGCCTCCAACATATACCATCCCCCAAACCTTCAATAATAATGTCTTATAATAATATCTTAATATGAAAGAAACATTTGACCCGAATAGTTCAACATTAAACATTAGTATTGATATTTACTGACAAAGCTCATCCTTATCCTTGCAGAAATTCAAGGCGGCTTCACTGATTCTCTTTTGAAATTATCGGTAAGTTTACGACAGTTCTGTATCGTTAATGATCAGTTTGAACCGGCAACCCAGCAGGCGCGATGATTTTCGCACCATCACCATTCTTGATGTGAATATCTCGAAATATTCCATAACGCTGGCGATCGCGGTATCAATAATAACCTCTGTTTTAATCAACCTCTCGACCGGATCGGCTGTCAGGCTGCAACTTTTTGTTGCGAGATTAACCCGGTCGTGGATATCCTGCGTGGTTGGATCGGGATATCGAACCCTCGAGCGATGAACATCCGTTTTATCGGCGATAACGAGGCATGCCCCGGTTTCATCCACAATAACCCCAAAATCCTCTTCATGGTTTGCAACAGCCATTAGGATCGTGGTGATATCATCGTACTCGATCCCGTGATCGACGAGGATTGGATACACAAGTGTGGCGGATGATATCCCGTGCATCTGGCGTCCGAGGAAGTTGCCGACATCGTGAGTAAGCCCTGCAATGAAAGCACGTTCGGCGATTCTTTTAGTGTGGCCAAGTGTCAATGCCAGTTCGCGGGCGCGTTTCGCGACAAGCCTGGTATGCCGGGGACCGTGCTCCGTGTAACCGATCGCGTCAAGGTACTTGTCGGATGCCCGGATCAACGCGTGCAGTCTCGGGTCATTTGCGACCTTTAAAGCAAGTTCCCGGATTAAGGGCTTTCCTGTCGGGATCTTCTGTTTCGGGTAGATTTCGTAATCGTCCATGGTAATCAGTTGAATCTCTTTCAGGGTATAAAATGTATATCCTGTAAGGTTAGTATACAAGCGGTTACAGGTTTTCCACAATAAATATTTTCAATAGACATGTAATAATCCGAACCAGGGGAATTATTTTTCCCCAAATTCCCCACAACCGATTGCCTGACGGTACAAATTTGTTTAGAATCCATCCGGTATGAATGAAGCGAGCGAACAACTCGGCCTTTTCAGTACAGAGGACCATTTTCCAATTCCCGACCCGTCTCGAATCCAGGAAGTGGAACAGCTTGCGTTAAAGGCTGTCAAGGAGCAGGGGCTTAAGGTCAAAACGGTTAAATGGAAAAAAAACCGGCTCGTGATGGCATCGGTTGGAAAAAACGGGGTGCTGAATATCCACCAGATTTATCAACGGGCTGAGGAATCCGACCTTCTCGACCTGGCTACTGTCATGAGTGGTAATGCGAAACCGAAAGACATGGAACGGTTCCAGAAGTACATCGAGCGTAACATGCCGAAAGAAATCGTCAATGGTAAAAGCAGGCTGGTTATCAATCCGGCACGCGGGCTGTTCCATAACCTCGAGGATACATTCGCGAGAATATTTCCACTGCTGGATAATCCTATTGACCCGCTGCCGAAGCTGGGATGGTCGCCTGCGAGAGTTGGACGGTCCGGGATTACGTGGGGAACCCATCGTGAAATGCCCGAAGGTCCGCTGATCCTGGTAAACGCGATTCTCGACGCTCCGGATATCCCGAATTTCGTGGTGGAGCATATCCTGTGGCATGAGATCTGCCACCAGGTGGCCCCGCCGGAAAAGGGATCGGGAAATAAACGCATTATCCATAACAGGGAATTTAAAAAACTCGAAAGGCGGTATCCCAGGCTGGAAATTGCCGAAAGATGGGAGAAGGAGAATGTCGGGAGATTGATCCGGAGACATCGGGGATTGGAAGAATGAATTAAGGAACCCACCATAAAGTATTTTTTTTAAACTTCGGGAACAGGGCATTTTTTCTTTATTTTAATCCCCACATTATGCATTCATCATGAGATCGAACAGATCATCTTGGCCGCGATACTTGTTGATCTCGGGAAGCAGAACTTCAATACCCCATTTTGCGAAAGCCTCGGGATTCTTGTCTGGAAAGGCATTACCTTCCTTCAATTCAGCATGCCAGCTTCTAAAAATCTCCTCCAAAGCATCCTGCCGACCCCGGTTGTACATCTTTTGCTCGCCGTCGTTTTCAAATGAAAGCCTTGCCATATTTTCGCCTCCATGAATAAAATTTAATTTATTATAAGGCTCGAGATGATTGTAACATCCAGCCGGACAAATTTTAACCGCTAAAACAATAACGACACAAGAAATTCCCTGATTAGCAAATGGCATCCTTAATCACCGATTGTCTTCGCGGCGGCGTCTCCTCATGATAGAATACATCCTTGTAAATGCCTGTCTATGTCGGCACATCGGGATTTCATTACAAGGAATGGATCGGACCGGTATATCCGCCCGGCACGAAATCATCCTCTATGCTCGAACGATTCTCATCCATGTTTCACGCTCTCGAAATCAATTCGACATTCTACCGCCCGCCAGGAAGCGGTATGTTTGATAAATATCCCGATAGAACCGGCGGGGAAATGAAAATCGTGGTGAAACTCCATGGGACCTTCACCCACCAGAGAACCGCTCAGCAGAACGATGCCGATCATTTCGATAATTCAGTGAAGCCGTTGGTGGACTCCGGGCAGTTTGCGTGTTTCCTGGCACAGTTCCCGCAGTCTTTTCATAACACAAAGGACGCCCGCGACTATATCGAGAAACTTCACGGGATGTTCCCCGATATACCGCTGGTGTGCGAGTTCAGGCACAAAAGCTGGTGGGACAAGGAAATTATAGAATTCCTGAAAACCATGAGTGTTTCGATGGCTACTGTCGATGGGCCTGAACTCCCAAACCTCCCATCGGCAGGCGCGACATTTTCATCGAATCCGGCGTACGTAAGGCTGCACGGCAGGAACAAAGACGACTGGTACGAGGGAGCGGATGCCAGGTACACCTATAAATACAATAAGGATGAGCTTCGGGGAATCCTTAAAAAGGTTGAGAAACTAATTTTGAAATCGGACGAAATTTTTGTCATCTTTAATAACCATCCGCTTGGAAACGCCCCGGTAAATGCGAACGAATTTATCGAACTCCTGCGGAGTGCGCTGCCTGACTCGCTGCCGCGCCCGATAAAATCCCGTCCTCACCAGGACGAGCAGATCAGTCTGTTCTGAAGATGAAAAAAATGCAATGGATCGATAAAGAAATCCGACGTTTTCCAGCATCAGACCCCGGACCGGACCCGATCCATGTCGGTGTTATGTATCCGAACAACTACCCGGTCTCTATTTCAAGCCTTGGATTCCAGACCATCCACAGGCTCGTACATTCGCATCCCGGAATTGTCGCACATCGAATTATTCTCGAAACTGATGACGGTAAAAATTACCCCGCGCGCACTCTTCTGGAAGGCCTTGAAATAAAATCTCTCGATGCGGTCGTAATTTCATGTTCATTCGAACTCGATTACCTTAATCTCGTACGAATCCTGGATGCATCGCGAATTCCGGTGCTCAGGAAAAATCGCGGCGGTTTGCCCTTGATTCTGGTTGGGGGGATCGCTCCCACAGCCAATCCGGAACCGCTGGCTAATATTGCCGACGCGATTTTTATCGGGAAAGCTGAAGTGAATCTGCCCCCGGCGCTCGACGATCTCCTGGAAATTCATCCGCTTCTCACGGGCAAACGATTTAAATCGGGACGGGACCGGCTTTACGAAATGTGGGACCGGCACGATGGTATCTATGTCCCCGCGCTTTGGGGTAATGACCGGGGAGAGTTTCGAGATCGCGATGGACAGGTAATTACCCAGGCCAATATCCATAACCTTGATGAATTCAAATCATACACTCCGATCATCTCACCTGGTGGAGTTTATGGATCAAAGAACCTTGTGGAGATCAGTACGGGATGCCCTTCACATTGCCGGTTCTGCCTGCTGAGTTATATTTACCCTCCCGGACCGGGTAGATCGCTTGAATCGATTCTTGAAAACGCAGGGATTTTCAAACCGGATGAAGCATCGGTCGGATTAATTTCGAGCCGGGTCAGCGACCATCCGGATATTGTAAAGGTCATTGATATGCTTTCGGATGACGGATACGAGGTCAGTGTCAGCAGTCTGAAAGTTTCTTCAACTTCCAGGGAGTTGCTTGAAGCATTGGTAAAATCAGGTGCGAGGACCGTAACTTTCGCGCCTGAACACGGCAGTGAAAAAATACGTGGGATCATCTGCAAGAGATATTCATATGACGACGTTCTCCAGCGTACACAGTGGGCTTACGAAGCGGGGATGAATCGGGTCAAGTTATATTTTCTTACGGGATTCGATGAGGAAACCGATTCCGACCTGGACGCGACAATCGATTACATAACCCATATTGTCGAAGATACCGGGCTTCGCGACATCGGGACGGAATGCAGGCTGATAATCGGGATCGCGCCATTCGTCCCGAAAGCGTCGACTGCGTTCCAGCGACGGAGAATGCAGGATGAACGCACGCTGAAACAGAAAATGAAACGTGTTGCGGGCGCATTGAAAATCCTTCCGAAAGTTGAAATCGAAACCGAGAGCCCGCGATCATCGATTTTGCAGGGATTATTGTCAATTGCGGATCGAACTGTGACCCCGCATCTTGTGGAATTCTCAAAATCCCGTGGACCCATACTCTCAACATGGGAAGAAATCGTACGGTCAATCCCGTTAAGCCCGAAATTTAATGTGCACGAAACCCGTAATGGTAGTACAATCCTTCCCTGGGGATTTATCAAGCGTCCGAGTATCAAGGCCGATAAATGAATGGAATCTCTGAACATGTCCTTCGGGTAATGAAACAGGTTGTCAAGGCTGCGGAAGGCGCCGGACGCGACCCGTCTGAAATAAAAATACTCGCTGCGGCTAAATATACCGATCGCCGCGGGATCGAGGAACTTCTGAACGCAGGAATCGCTTTGATCGGCGAAAATCGTGTCCAGTCCGCAAGGGATAAACTCGCCCCGATCGAATCCACAGGGCAATGTGATATTCACGATGAATTCCCGGATGTAAAAATCCATTTGATCGGCTACCTTCAGAGGAATAAAGTGAAACATGCGCTCAGGATTTTCGACATGATCGAAACGCTGGACCGCCCCTCCCTTGCCGATACCCTCGAAAAACGTCTGGATGCCGTCGATCGCACATTGCCCGTGCTTGTGGAGGTCAAACTTACCGGTGAAGATACCAAGACCGGCTGCCCGGTAAATGAATTACCCGGGTTTTTGAATTATGTGTGGGGAAATTGCAGGCATTTAACGGTCGGAGGATTGATGGGAATGGGGCCGTGGGATCCCGATCCGGAGGTGGCAAGGCCGTTTTACCGGACTTTGAAGGAACTTTTCGATTCGTGCAGGGAGAGTGCGCCCAATCCCGGAGATTTCAATACCATCTCGATGGGGATGAGTGCGGATTTCGAGGTCGCGATCCAGGAAGGCGCAACGATAGTGCGGATCGGACGCGCGTTGTTTACCGAGGATTTTAATTAAGACCAATTCTACATGGGGGAAACCGGGGACAGGCACTCAGATTTGCCGGGTAGTTTGCAGGGAGCGTGACCATTTGTATTAGCGGCAAATCTGTGAGCCAGTCCCCTGATCCTTACTATTCCCCTGATCTGTACTATTCCCCTGAGTTGTACCAGTTCCTTGATCCTTACTATTCCCCTGAGTTGAACCAGTTCCTTGATCCGTACTATTCTCCTGATCTAAAATAATTACCCGGTAAATTGAGAAGTTTTTTCAGAAACACAATGTGCAATGTTGTTAAAGGGGGGAATTTTATGTACAGGGGACTGGCTCACAAATTTACCGGCTATGTTAGAGGTCGGTCCTTTGTTTGTGTACCCCGGTAAATTTGAGTGCCTGTACCCGGTGTTAAATATCCAGTGATATACCTGACTTTACCGTTGCGCATCAAGGGGTAAATGCCTTGTCTCCGAAGTTAAGAAGATTTTATTTATAAGGATATTTTAATTTTTATTAGATTGTTTTGTAACAAATTCCATCCGCTTAAATGATACTAAAAGTGATTAAACGTTTTCCGGTTAATTAATCGGTTGGAGTTTCCGTACGAGGAGTTTTATTTATGCAAGATAACGAACAGAAATTATCATTTATGCAGAAAATCATGGTTTCACTCGGTGTGATGTACCCGCCCGACGACGAAATCATGGATGATGAGGATGGAATTATACTCCCTGGCAGGAATCCAAAGGTGCTGCAATTCCCGAGGGACACGCAGACCCAGATAGCGGTAGTGACCCCTACAAGCCTGAACGCAACCCAGGTCCCCGCGGATTTCCTTAAGTCCGGGCGCGCGGTGCTGGTGAATTTCCACGGGCTTGACAAGAAAGTTGCGGACAACGCGAGGTTTTTCCTTTCCGGCATCACTTATGCGATCGACGGTCAGCTTCAGAAGGTGACCAATACGATATATCTATTCACACCTCATGAGGTAGGCGTAATTATTCCAGGAGAGATCGACGATCCGGAAGAGGCGCCCGAATTCGAATTTTCAGTAAAAAAACGACTGTTTGGCTGAAATTAAATATTAATTAATCAATAAGTTTAAAAAAAATAGTTCTTGCACACACGAATTGGCGCGGAATCAAGTATTCCAGGCCGTTTTTTTATCCATTACATCTTGCGAATTTGTTAAAATATGGTATGTATTAAATGTGCGGAAATCGTAACGGCTCAATCTCTTATTGACCTTATTGAGAGCCGAACGATTTCAAGGCACTGAAGTAGTTCGGAAGAGGGACCCTCATAAACACGGGGGTTCTTTCTTTTGGATCTTCGCAGAGTACCGCATGCGTCCCGCCTGCCCTCGTGTAGAGAAAAAGCTGAATCTCCCTCAAGCACTACAATATCAACCCCACCATAAAATTTAGTGCTTTCCCGGTCAACATATTGTTAAAATTGTATATGTTTGATAGAATTTAAGGACATTCTCGCATCTTAAATTGTTGTATGGTTTTAGATATTTCTTCACGCAGGACTCGAGTGAAAAACTTGGAGGTCAATTGTGTATAAATTAACGAGGATTGTGCGCGCACTTATTATGTGCCTGCTGCTACTGCTATTTTTAATCGGGTGTTCGACAGGTTCATCAAACCCGACTCAACCATCGCTTGACAGCCAGAACGAGGAATCCGGAGATAATATTCCGGGAGTTGAGGTTACGCCAACAGGCCCAGCCCAGCCGGTCGGGGCGGTTCCTAAAGAGTCCGGATCATATCCGGGAGCCCTGCCGTGGGGATTCTACGATGTTACGTGGGATGGCGTTTCGACTGAATTTACAGTAACCCCGCTACGATCCGCTGATTTCACCCTGAATATCCTGAATTTCCTCCAGGAGCCAATGGGCAATCCTGCTAATTTCGGGGTTGAAGTTACCGATCTCAGCCAGATTGTTGAGGGAATAATCGGGGTCGATATCATTATAACCCACCCATTTCCACTGGCATCGGTGACAGCGTTCGATGCGATGGTTGTCATTTACGGTGACGGATCGATCCAGAGCGATGAAGATCCGGACGTCATATACGCAAGTGACGACAACCTCCTTGTATTGAACGCGGATGCTTACACGCGATGGATGAATCCGGTCGAATTTCCGTTACCTGGGCTTTTAGGGTTCACGGAAGGTGCATTTGGAACCAAGGACGCGGGTTTCACCGCCACAATTAACGGGTACAAATACTACGCTTCCGGTATTGGATCAACCGAAACTGTTGATGAGTTCTTCTCAGACCCAGCCAACGTTGAAAATCGGGGAGCATGGTTGCCGGCTTCCGTAGTTACAAGGAATTTCGTGCTGAAATTCGCCAAGATTGATGATAAGTTTGATTTAAGATTCCAGTACGGCGTGCTCGTTCACTGGGATCAGGCTGTCGATGACGAAGGTCAGCCGATTGAGGACCCTGTAATCGAGGATTTTCCGCCGGAAGCTAACCAGGCTGAGGCAATTTACCTGGCGGTGGACCCGTCGGCAAGTACCGCATATTATGTCGATGAGACCGAACTCGGCGGGAATTTGATCCTCGATATCACAATCTATGACTGGCAGGGAGAGCTTTCTCCCGAAGGCGTTGTCGACCAGGTTTCAGAGCTTGTTGTGGAAGCTCCATCGGGTATGATAACAGGCGGGGTTTCATTCTCGACGCTCGATCTTTTAAGCGCTCAGACCTCCAGCGGACCCAATTTCGCCGAGGTACTTCTGGAAATCCCCGATGTGGCCCCTACCGGGTTGGATGAAGAAATACTAATAATCGTAAAATCGACCGACCCTGACTCATACGACCAGGGTTTAGGGACCAACTACCCTGAAGGTGCGGTTCTGGCCGCGTATAAACGTCTACAGGTTCCGATCAGCGATGTGAAACCGAATGAATTACCTGTGATCGACGAGATGACTGGTGAAACAGCGGTGAATTGTTTTATCGGTGAAGAGGAATACTCTGTCGTCGCTCACGATCCGGACCCCGGAGATATCCTGACTTACAAATGGGAAGTTACGCCCGACGCGGTTCTCCCCACTTTTGAAACTCCAATCAGTACAAATGACTCATGCATAATCGACTGGGCAGACAATGTCACGTGGCCGTTCGGTGAATGGGATGTCTGGGTACAGGTTTCGGATGGAAAAGCTTTTGCACAGGACCATCTCGATGTGACTAAATCAGAAGAGCAGCTTGTAGCCGGTGCGATCTCAGCACCTTCTGAATCCACCGATAATGTCCAATGCACGACCGTTGGGGAATACACCGCAAACGCCAGCGACTGCGAACCTTTGAATATCCTTGAATACCGGTTCATACGCAAATACACAACTGATCCAACCCCCCCCGATGCTTCCGATCCGGAATGGTCATCGTGGCAATTGGATACAACAGCTTATCTTCTCTGGGACGATACCGGGACAGGCGACTGGCGTCTCTGGTATGAAGTCAGACGGCAATCTGAGCCTTCAGTGATGGACACTTCGCCAGCCTATGAAGTAACACGTTCAAACACGCCGCCGGATGTCCCGACTCCAACGGGTCCTGATACCGTTACATGCGAGGGTTCATATGATTTCTATGATGCCACAGAAGACTGCGACCTGGATGATATATTGACTCAACAGGTATATATGTCAACTGATCCCGGTTCTCTTGTAGGTGGCGATTGGGAGAATTATGAGGATGCGATAGATCTCAATTTCCTCGGAGTCCCAATAGGAACTTACTGGATGTTTATCCGTGCGGATGATGGTTTCGGATGGGTGCTGTGCGATGTTCCGCTGCAATTTGAAGTTGCAAACGTTGCACCATCGCTTGAGCATGAACCCGAGGGACAGACCTCGGTGCCGTGCGGAGGAACGAATAATTATGATGTCGGAACTGTATTCGACTGCAATTCCGAACAATCTATTCAAAGGTTCTGGATCGTTTCAAATGTCTCGGACCCAATTCCACCAGACCTCGATCCATGGGTCGAATTTCCTGCCCTGGATGAAATAATTACTGTCGACTGGTCAGGCTATGCTTTGGGCACATGGTTCCTGATCCAGAAAGTAACGGATGGGATCGATCTCGATTCTAATTACCTTGAGATCGAAATTGCCGTAGGGGAAGTCAGCGTTGGAATTCCATCGGGAGCTGATATTGTCGATTGTGACAACACTTTTGAGCCATACACGGTAGATATAGATTACTGTGGAGGCCCGGTGCCCGATCGATGGTGGGGAGTGTCGCAAACAAACACAACCCAGTCGGTTGGGACCTGGATTTCATTCACTGATAATTCATTTAATATCGACTGGTCTGGTTTTCTAAACGGTCCATCAGGAGACGTGACTTATTACCTGTTTGTGCAGGCGGATGATGGCTCCGGTCCGGTATTTGGACAGTCCCTGGCTGTATTACGGGTCAATTCTCCACCGGATATCCCAATTATCCCGAATGGAGCGACCACTGTTAGTTGTGCCGGCAGTCCGTATTCATATGATGTGGGCACGGTGTCTGATTGTGATCCTGGCGATGTCCTGGTCAGGGAATGGGCTTTAGGAACAAGTCCCGATATCCCGCCACCAACATCATGGTCGATTTTCACCGGAACCGAAATTCTTGTTGACTTCACCGGACTTTCTATTGGACCTTATTATCTTTGGCAGCGAGTTACAGATGGCCTTGAATCTTCTATATGTACCGATCCGCTCGATATTACATATGTCAACACACCACCCGGCGAACCTGATATTTATGCAGGCCTGGGTTTTATTAATTGCACTTTCGGGTTGATACATCCATACGATGTCACATCATTTAATGACTGCGATGCAAACCAGGAGCAGATACGCTCGTGGGGCGGGTCATACACGCCATCCTCCGGAGGTGTAACTGGATGGAATTTGTACACCGGAAACACGTTCATGGTGGATTTCAGTGAATTTACATTTGGAAATATCTACCTGTTCGTCAGGGATTCTGACGGCATTGATACGACAACCGGGACCAGTCCTTATGTGGTCACCTACAATAACGTCCCACCCGTAATCGATTCGAATATCTCGGGAGCTGCCCTCGTTTCCCTGGCTGCCGATCCGGTACAACCTTACGATGTAGGAACCTGGTACGACTGTGACCCTGGCCAGACAATCACACGCCAATGGGGTGTAAGCACAAGTCCGGCAAGTGAGCCGTCATCGTGGACAACATTCCCGTCAGGCAACACCATTATCTCTGTCGACTGGGGGGATTTTGGAGTCGGAACCTGGTACCTGTACCACAGGATTGGTGATGGTGAGGTCTGGTCAGTATCCAATCCGTATCAGGTTGTAACAGTAATTACAACAGAAAATGTAATCTTTGTAGCTCCACCTTCAATGGGTGGGGATGATGGGAATCCAGGAACCTGGAACTCTCCCATGGCAACGTTATCTGTCGGGCTGCAGGAAGCTTCTGACTTGTCCTACAACAACGTCTATGCAGCCTATGGTACTTACACAGAAACTGAAACTGTATGGCTGGTAGATGGGATCAATATTATGGGCGGACGTGATCCCGATGAATTCTGGGTGCAGGAACCCGGGGGTTTCAGCATTATTAATGGAGCTACCATTGCTTTCTGGGGTACGAATATCACGTCGGCAACATTAATTAAGAGGCTCACCATATTTGCGGCGAATGGCAAATTTTCGCAAAAAAATTCAATTTGTGTATATTTAACGGATTCTTCCAATGCTCTTATACTTTCAGAAATAGAGTATCATGCAGGTACTGGTTTTTCTGGTATAAATGGATCGTTCGGTTCTAATGGTAGTTATGGCAGTCCCGGCCAGCAAGGTCAGCCTGGCTGTGAAGATTCAAGTTGGCCGTGCGACAGTTGCTCAGTTCCACATGGTGGCTCGGGAGGTTACAGCCCATGCGGCAGAACCGGCGGCTACGGCGGCACTCCCGGGCATGGTAACAGCAATGGTCATCAGGGCGGTAATGGTATCGGCCAGGTTAATTATGGTGAAGGGGGGCAATGGGCGGATGGAATGTCATGTAAAGGTTATAAAATCCCCGGCTACCACGCCAACGGCGGTGATGGTTATGATGGCGCCAATGGTGGTCATGGAAATGGCGGGAATGGGGTAGGTACGGTTTCCGGGGGGCAGTGGATCGGGTCATCCGGCTCGTATGGCAGCTACGGTCAGAACGGTAACGGTGGTGGCGGCGGCGGGGGCGGCCGTGGAGGAAACTCAGGTTGCGACAGCTATGGCAGTGGAGGCGGCGGCGGCGGCGGCGGGGGTTGCTATGGTACTCCCGGCTATGGAGGTAAAGCGGGTGGTGGTTCATTCTGCGTATTCGTTAATGGCTCAAACCCGGTAATCTCCTCATGTAAATTCTATGCTGATGTTGGTGGAAGCGGTGGTAATAGCGGTTATGGTGGAAATGGTGGTTATGGGGCCAATGGTGGGGCTGGCGGACCATATGGGGGCAGTAGCCAGGATGACGCCGGCTGCGGCGGATGGGGAGGAAACGGTGGCGACGGCGGCGATGGCGGCCACGGCGGTGGCGGCGGCGGCGGTATCAGCTACTGCATTTATAAATACGGCAGTCCGACACCAACAATACTAGACCCAACCTTCAATACATCAACAGGCGGAACCGGAGGTTCTGCCCCTCCCGGTGGACATAATGGCGCCAACGGCAATTCTGGTGATAAAAACTGGTAATTGATTTCCATCAACAGAATTAGGTTAAAAAATAAAATATCCCCCCCAATTTAAATGGGGGGTTTTTTGTAGTGATCCAGACAAGTCTCCACTTGACACTTTTTACTTTATACTTAACATATTGACAAAACCGGGAAGGGTAGTAAACTATTAGTGTAATTATTATCTTGAGGAGGTTGAGAAATGCGTAAGTTTCTATTTCTTTATTTACCTCGATACACTAGCCTGCATGCCATTTTTGTTATCATAATCCTGTTTCTCATTACTTCATGCGCCTCACAAAAACAGGATGCGCAATTGCCTTTAACGGATAACCCGGAGGCAAACCCGGACCCCGGCTTGAAAGTTATCACAACTGAAGAAGACCGGTCGTCCGGTGTCATGCCCTACAACCCGAACGGCTTAAGATGGTATGAGTGGCAATCCGGTTACGTTCATTGGGTAGCCGGGATGGCGATGTGGACAAATCGCGATTTAATGGGTTGTGATTTCCCGTTGGATTACGATGAATTGTTAAGCTCGGGTCTTCTGCCCGTGATCTTTCACAACCGCTATACGGGGGAACCGATTAAAAGCACCGAGGAATATGCGCCCGGTGATATCTTTTACGGTGTGGATTTATCCACCAGCACATTAACATTCAGCATTCACCGGGGTCCCCTGGATGAGGTATTCGATCCCGAGTCAACCGGCGGCGAGTGGCTTCCATACCGTGGCAGCCTCAGGGACAGTGTTACGGATGGTAAAACAGTGAAGATGGAAATGGTTCTCGACCCGACTGCCTTTAATAACTCAGTCCCCGCGTCAGAATTCCGTGAATATTTCAGATTCCCTCTGGATGACGATGCGCGCGTTCGGATTTCCATTGTCTACCAATTCATCAATGATCTTATGTATCAACTGGGAGGGTTCGTGGATCAAGTCCCGGGATCGCTCGATGATTACATTGCCATGGTCGGTGAGAAAAACCCCGTTGCCTGGATAAATCCTTATACTGGAGAACCAATGAGACAGGTTGAATGGTTTAGCGTCCCGCTCTACTACGGCGTAACCAACGACCCGGTCTACGATCCCATGCCGGATATTACACCCGATCCTACCGCGCCTCCACCACCCGAGGATATAGCCGGGAACTATGCTTATAAAGTCGGCTCATCACCTATTGCAGATACTGAATTCCGGCCATACGCCCAATTTTACTTTAAACAACCGGACGGTTCTATTGCCGCGTATCTCGCAATAGGAGTCGGTCCCAAGAATAAGCATGCAGGTGCGCTTAAGTTGGATTTTTGAATTGATATTCTGTTACCAGGATTCTCGCCAGGATAGAAAATTTGAAATTTTTTAAACCTCCCCCCAATTTAAATGGGGGGATTTTTGTTGTAACCTAGACACCGATGAATGTAACCGGCATAGAACAATCCCGTTTGTCCCCGCGCAAGCAGAACGCGATCATTATGCTTATCTTTTCAATTGCGTTTATCATCGGCGCGCGATTCATTCTGTCCGATCCGCAATCCGGCGAACCCCTGCATTTGAAAATTCCGGTTATCGGAGAATTGATAACCCCTTCCTGCCCATCGAAAATTGTAACAGGCGTACCGTGCCCGGTCTGCGGAATCACCCACTCCATCGCATATATTTCGCATGGCAGGTTAATTAAAGGATTTCGATATCATCCACTGGGACCGTTATTTGCATTATCGATGTTACTCGCTATCCCATGGTCGATCGGAATCCTTTTAACGCCCGACACGGAACCGTCTGTTGAAAATAAGGAAATCGCCGCCATCAAACACCGTCGCGTGATGATATCAATCGGGGTTTTGATCCTGGCTTCATGGGCGATCAGTGTTGCCCGGAATTACGATCTGATTAACTGGTAACTGCCGCCCTATGGTATTATTATAATAATGAGACCGTTGCGAAAGTCGCTCTGGGGCGCAGCAAGCAGCGCCCCTACGAATAGAAACCGCATGTATAGAGGCTTGTAGCAAGGATAGAGGCTTGTTGGGGCGCCGCGTGCTGCGCCCAGGTACAAATT